>DIEQ01000022.1:0-139 GCA_002418705.1 Mageeibacillus sp. UBA5770
CGCCGGAGAACTCATGCGGGTAACGGTCCTTGTGGTAGGGGCGAAGTCCGCAGCTCTTCATGATTTCATCGATATAATCATTAAACTTCTCTTTGGGTACAAGACCGTGCTCACGGACAGCCTCGCCGATGATTTCACC
>DIEQ01000022.1:188-10263 GCA_002418705.1 Mageeibacillus sp. UBA5770
GCTCGCGCAGCTTTCTCCTGCTCAGGCTGTGTATATCAACCCCATTGAAAAGCGCTTCGCCGCCGGACTTTTCCGTTAGCCGCAGAAGCGTGCGGCCAACCGTCGTTTTGCCGCAGCCGGACTCGCCGACCAGACCCATGGTTGTTCCGCGCTTAATCTTAAAGGAAATACCATCGACTGCTTTGACATATCCTACGACACGCTGCAGGATACCATCTTTGATCGGGTAATACTTCTTGAGTTCATTGACTTCAAGGATGTACCGGTCATCATGAACCAGCGGAGTATATACATCCGGAATATCGGGGTTGAATTTCTCGGGTTTTGTCTCTTCATTCTCAGGCATATTACTCCTCCCCCTTCATTTCAGGATATCTGTAGCAGCTGACAAAATGTGTCGGGGACAGCTGAATTTCAGCAGGATACACACCATCGCACTTTGTAAGGCGCAGTTCACAGCGATCCCTGAAATAACAATAATTCGGCATATTGATCGGGTTCGGAACATTGCCGGGTATGCTGTAAAGACGCTCCACTGACTTATTGACCGCAGGCTTGGAAGCCATCAGTCCAATTGTGTAGGGATGTCTCGGACACTTGAATACTTCCTGAACCGTACCCTTTTCAACGATACGGCCGGCATACATGACAACTACGTAATCTGCCATCTCGGCAATGACGCCAAGGTCATGCGTGATCAGCATGATGCTGCTGTTGATCTTATCCTTCAAGTTCCTCAGAAGGTCAAGGATCTGAGCCTGAATCGTGACGTCAAGGGCCGTGGTAGGCTCATCGGCGATGATCAGGCGGGGACTGCAGGCAAGAGCCATGGCAATCATGATTCTCTGGCGCATACCGCCGGAGAGCTCATGCGGGTACATCTTATATACGCCCTCGCAATTGGCTATGCTGACAAGTTCAAGCATTTCGATGGTACGGGCCTTGACCTCATCCTTGGTCATCTCGGGATTGTGAAGTGCTATGACTTCATCAACCTGCAGACCAATACGGAAAACGGGGTTAAGGCTGGTCATAGGCTCCTGAAAAATCATCGACACTTTATTGCCGCGGATGGCCTGCATTTTTTCGCTGGGCATCCTGGCAATGTCAAAAACTTTCTCACCTGTATCGAACCGGATAGCACCGCTTACGATCTGACCCTGAGGACGCTGTACAATCTGCATGAGAGAAAGGCTGGTTACGGATTTGCCGCAGCCGCTCTCGCCCACAACACCGACTGTTTTCCCGATAGGCACATCGAAGGAGACGCCGTCAACAGCCTTGACGGTTCCTGTATCCGTGAAAAAATACGTATGTAAGTCATCGAATTCCACAACATTTCCCGGACGTTTCATGGTCGTCGTATATTCCGACTCCGGTACATTCTTGCGATTGTTACGTTTCTCGAATTCACTCATGGTCTTTCTGTTCTTGCGCGAAATGATGCGCGACTGTTTCGCCGTGAGATAATTCGCTCTTTTGATTTTTGATTTTGTCAATTTTTCTCTTATCACAGCACTCACCTTATTTTCAAAATATGCGGATTGCTCTCATCGTTTCATTTTGGGATCAAAGGCATCCCGGAGTCCGTCACCAATAAAGTTGAACCCGAGAACGGTTACCAGGATGCAGAAACCTGCAGGAATCCAGACGAACCAGTAATTGGTCATGACATATACGTTGCTGACAGCATTGATAATGTTGCCCCATGACGCGAACGGGAACTTGACGCCAAGCCCGAGGAAGCTCAGGACTGATTCAGTCAGGATCGTTCCGCCGAGGCTCATCGTTGCAATAACAATCAGCTGGGGAATAACATTGGGCACAAGATGCTTGAAGATCTTCCGGTAGACGGAGATTCCCGTTGCTTCAGCGGCAACCATGAACTCCTGCTCACGCAGGGACAGGATCTGTCCGCGGACAATTCGTGCAATACCGGGCCAGCCGAGGAAGCCGAGAATAAGCATCAGGTAAATCATACGAAGTTGTGGGTCTACCCTCTGTGCATCCATGATGGCACCGATAATAATGATCAGCGGTATGGACGGGATGCAGTTAAAAATATCAACAATACGCATCAGCAGATTATCCAGCCATTTGCCGAAATATCCCGACAAGCCGCCGAGAATAACTCCGAGCATGGTCTCAATGATAACAACAACAAATCCGATCATAAGCGAGATTCTGCCGCCGTACATCAGACGTGTGATGATGTCCATGCCGTTGCCGTCCGTACCGAGCCAGTGCTCTTTGGAAGGGCTCTCAAAATCCCTGATGACCATCGTATTCGTTTCCGTCTTGACCAGCCACTGCTTATCATCACGAATAATGCTGAACTCCTTCTCACCGGATGCATCCGTGTACTTGAAAGAAGCAGCGCCTTCGCTGACTGCGGCCCTGGCTGCATCCTCAAACTCTATTGTCAGGAATATATCGGGATAAAGCGGCTGAATAACCCATTTTGAAACAACGGCATATTCCGTTTTCTGCGCAGCATCAACCAGATAAATATTGGCGATTTCACCGTCTTTTTTAACCTGGAAAGTTGATCCATCGACTTCAAATGTAGTATTATCGCCCTTATTTATGGCCAGTTCAGCCTGATAGTTGAAGTCGAAGCTCTCCAGGGTATCAGCACTTGCATAGTCAAAAACCTGGAGTCCGCCAAGGGCAATATCTGATTCAACATACGCGGCAAAGAATTTCTTATCTTTGGCAACGGTATATGTAATCCCGTCTGCATCAAAAGTGGCAAGGCCTTCTTTTACGGCTGTTTTAAAATTTGCATCAAAGGCATCGGAACCTGTGTGACCGTCACTATATGTAATAATCGGATTCTTGGTGGTACCGCCGGCCGTGGCTATCTTTTCCAGTTCTGTTATGAGATAGAAGGCTTCACCGACATTCGTCAGTGAATACGTTCTGCCCTGTGACTGAAAAGTATCGGCTTTCTTGTTTACGGCCAGAACAAACTGAGCCTGTGCCGACATTGGCAGTGTTTTGCCTTCAGCCTCGGTAAAGCGGAATTCAGTATTTTGCGTGATTCCTGCGTAATTCTTAGACATGTCAACATATTCGGTGAAGACCTGACTCTCCCCGTAAGGCATGAGCCAGCCTCCGACAAAGGAGAACAGCGCCATGACAGCAATGCAGACAACACCTACAATGGCAAGCATATTCCGGATAAACCTGCGGAATACAAGCATATACGGTGAAAGAACTTTAATGCGCTGCTCATCATCGAGCGTACCTGCGGTACTGATATGCTGATTCTGCTTGGGAGCCGGAGCAGCAGGAACACCGGGAAGGACCGCGACATCGAGGACCAGATCGAGATCCACGTCTCTGTCTGCCTGCTTGTTCAGATCTTTTTCCTCAGTAATTTCCCTTTTGATTATTTTGTTTATTTCCTTATTCTTATCCATAATTCCCCCCTCACTTAGCTGACTCGGACTCGCGGATCGACAACGGCGTACAAAATATCCGCTATCAGGGTTCCAAGCAATGTCAGTGCAGCTAAAAACACCAGATAAAACATAGAGAAGGGTATATCGCCGGCAATCATAGCCTTATAGGATGTCCAACCGATTCCGGGAATCTGGAACAGAGTCTCTGTAATCAGTGCTCCGGCAAAAAGACCGGGCAATGTTCCGCCGATAATGGTAACAATGGGAATCAGCGTATTACGGAATGCGTGATAGTTGATGACCCGTCTTTCTGACAGGCCCTTTGCCCTGGCTGTCCGGATATAATCCGAATTAAGGACTTCGAGCATATTAGTACGTGTATACCTCATCAGAGAGCCGATGCTGATTATAACCAGTGTCAGGACAGGCAGCACCAGGTGACTGCCCATATCCAGAAGCTTGCCGGGGGTATCCAATTGTTCATAATACCGGCCGACAATACCATAAAGGTCAAACCATCCCAGCTTTATCGAAAACCCAAGCTTGAGTAAAGTTGCAAAGAAAAATGTAGGCAGCGAAATTCCGATGAGTGCAACAACCGTGATGGCATAATCCGTCCGGCTGTACTGCTTTCTTGCCGATATAATTCCCAGGGGAACGGCAATGATCAGTTCCAGGATAAAAGAAATCGCGCCTAAAACAAAAGAAAACCAGATGACTTCCGTAAACTTCTCCGTCACCGGTACATTATAAAACCAGCTGTCGCCAAAATCCCCGCGAATAGCCGATCCCAGCCATTTAAAGAAGCCTGGAACAATGCCCAGATCAAGACCATATACAGCATTGAGCTGCGCAAGCCACTGAGAATAACTTTTTGCTCCCGGTGTGTTGGATCTTTCACGTGCAATCGCTTCAACATACGATGTCGGTATGAACCGCATGATGGTGTATATGATGAAGGCCACAAAAAACAGGATGAGGATGCTCCACAGGAGCCTCTTTACGATAAATTTACGCATATATCCGTACACCTTCTACTTGGATTGCTTTTATTGACCAATAAACCCGCTGACATAACTTGAGCCCATCGCTGCGATGGGCTCAAGCATGTCAACTCATTAGGTGCAATCAGATTCAGTTCATTTCCAGGAGTTCGATATCATTCATCCAGACCCAGAAGGTGGTGATATCAGGAGTGACTGTTTCCATGTTTACTCTCTCAGGGCTGAAGAGGATGCAGTTCTGGCGCTGATAGATTGGTATTTCAACAGCCCAGTCAATGATGACATCAAGTGCGGCCTTATAGGTGGCCTTTCTAAATGCCTGATCATCACTTGTTCTTGCGTCCATGATCAGCTGATCAAGCTCAGCATCAGCAATATGGTAGTGGTTGGATTCAGAAGAACCGGGAAGTCCGATGATGTTGCCGGAGTAGTAAATCTGGTACATGTCAGGATCGATCGTTGCGCCCCAGGCAGCACACCACAGTTCCTGTGATCCTGCATCAAGCTTATCCCACAGTACGTTGGAGTCGGTCGGGTCATTGATGATCAGGGTGATGCCGATGGAAGCGAAGGCTTCCTTGGCCTGTGTCAGAAGCATGAAGGAAGGATGGTCACCTGCGCCGTCGCCGGGGATGACTACTTCGTATTCAAGCTTTGCGCCGTCCGGAGCAGCTGTGAACATACCTGTTGCTTCGTCAAATGTATAGCCGGCAGCGATGAGATAGTCAATGGCAGCCTTAACAGCAGCATCGTACTTATCATCAGAAGACATGCTGGATGTGTAGATGTCCGAGCCGTCAACAGCGGTTGAGAAGGCAACTTTGTATCCGTCATCTGTCGGCTGAGGTGCAGCCCAGGATGTGTTGGATATCGGGTAGTTGATAACGGAAGCTCTCTCGCCATAATAGCTGTCAACTGTCAAGTCACGGTATGCGGCCAGAATGGTCGCAATACCCTTGCGGAGGTTCTTGCTGGCATCGGAATCCGGCTCGCCGGCTACGTTGATCGTATCCGCGTTCATGCCGATGTAACCATATCCAAGATTGTCAACAGTCGTTGTAACCATCTTGTCGCCTACGGTCTCCCCATTGGAGTTGTAGCCGATGATTTCTTCGATACCTGCTGTCGTGAAGTTAGGATCTGTAATATCGATAGTGCCTGTGCCGATACCGGAAATCTTGTCGGCATCATCAGTCTCTTTGAACTGGACATTCATTGTCTTGGGCTCGCCCTTATAATAGAATTCATTGGCTTCAAAGTATACAACCTTGTTCTCGAACTTGATGAACTTGTAAGGACCGGCGCCCATCGGCTGCGTTGTCTTGGACTGTACGCCGGACAGATCGCTGAAGTCAAAGCCGAACATGTTGTTCTCATAATCGTACTTAGCCGGATCGCCGTAATAGTGAAGAGGAGCAACGTCGACGCCCATGCTGTAGATAGCAGTGGCATCAAAACCGTCAACTGTGATCTCAACTTCTGTATCGCTCAGCTTCTTGATACCGGAAATGTTCGGGATACCTTCGGTACCCATTTCTTCGTCGAGGGGGCCCCAGTATCCGATAAACTCAGATCTGGTCTTATCACTGACGGAAATTCCTTCCGGATCGGCAGCTTCAACGCCCCAATATGCATCCGGATCGCCTTCATAAGCGAGATATGTCTCATTATAATAATCTGTGATAGTCGGGAATGTGCCGGCCTTGAGGTCATAGGCTGCACCGGATGCCGAGGTCAGCACGCCGTCAACAACTTCTCCGTAGCCCCACATAGCCATACCGAAGGCAATCTGAAGTCCTTCACTTGCCGTTACTTCATCTTCCGTGAAACCAATGGTATCTGGAGCATAGCTCAGATAGTTCCCCATGACAAAATCTACGATGGCCTGAACGTCTGTCGTCCAGTTATCAGTAAGCTTTGTCCAGAAGTAATCCTGCTGCTCAGCTGTCCATGCATCGCCCTCGGCCCATTCGTGGTCCGGGCCTGCTGCAAATATCTCGTCATACATGGCGAAATACTTGTCGTAGACGACGCTTGTCGTCTGTGTGCGATAGTCATTAAGACCCTGAATCGCAACAGAGGACATCGTTACAGATCCGAGATAGCTCGGATCAAGGAAAACATAATATGAGAATATGACGTCGTCAGCAGTCATGAGTTCTCCGTCGCTGAACTTAACATCATCGCGGATCGTCCACTTGTATGTTGTAACATCTGCAGTCTCGTCATAGTTGACATCAATATTGGCAAGACCCTTGTAAGTATAATCGGTGCCGTTGTATGCGACTGTCTCACCCTCAATGGCATTGTAGATAATACCGCCGGCTCTGTCTGTAGTCAGCAGCGGCTCATGCGTCATGCTGGAAACATCCTGATCATAGGCCGTATCCGAGAAGAACGGGCTGAACTTCTCACTGAACGTTGAATAACCTACAACCAGCGGAGTCGTGTTAACCGGTGCAGTCGTCTCTGCCGCTGTGGCTTCTGTAGCCTCAGCTGTGGTTGCAGCTGTCGTGGCGTCGGTATCCGATTTCTTACAGGCGGATACCATGCTGGCGCCCATAGAAAGTGCTACGACAAGCGACAGGATCTTCATAAACTTCATTTTCTTCATTACGAAACCCTCCTTTGTGCCTTCTTTTCATTTGGTAGAAATTTGTTGCTCACCCCGGGATAGAAAGAACATAACCGGTTACGGCGATAATCCGAACTATTCGAGGCTGAACATGATTGTTTAGGACGGCTAAATGAGATCGAGTATTGAAAATATATATTGAATAGAATATCACCCAAAGTAAGCAAATGCAATTCATCCGGTCTGATTCAGCTGTCCGGAAACGACATATTTTTCTGAGTATTTTTCG
The DNA here is from genome assembly GCA_002418705.1 of Mageeibacillus sp. UBA5770. Next base: position 7,464 of record DIEQ01000022.1, read on the forward strand.
AACTTCACTATGATAACGTAGTATTCGCTGCGCGGACAAACGATTTCAAGCCGTGGATTTTCTGTCTTTTTTTGCAAATTTTATGCAATTTTTGTGTAAATTATGCATAATCGGACAAATTGCCGGCAGCCCGGACAAACTCAAAAAACCACCTTTTTTCGGGCACTTTCGGGCCTGTTTTCGATTGTTTTTCGCAAGGAAAAAATGTCTGAATTTCCTGTAAAAACGTATACTTATCCAGAATAATGCAGACATAACCAATCATGTCTTTTGACTTATTTTACCGTGCTCCGCCCATTAATAATCATGCTCCACATAATGGAGGATTCATTGAAATTGTTATTCATTTCAGCTTACAAATCAAACAAACAATCACATAATTATAGGGTTTTTGGTGATTTTCATCACACTTTTATGTGATTTTGCGTGAAGGAGAAATAGCCGCGCTGCATTTTAAAACGTCCTTTTAATACAAAAAGAAGCCGCCCCGGAATTCCAAAGCGGCTTCCCTTAGATAATAACTGTCAATATTTAGCCTTTTCAGGCAGGTTCCGTCAATATTTTTATGACCAGTCAGGACTGATATAAGGAACCCTGGTCATGAAAATACTCTCAATCTTCTCCACAATCGGACCGCCGTCCGCATGGGAATTCTCAAAAGCAGTCTTCCATTCAGGATCTTCACCGAAAGCGGCAAAGGCTTCGTCCCGCTGCTTCCGATCAGCAAACTCGCAAATGTAATAGATTTTATCCGCTCCGTCGGCGTCCTCGAAGAAATCACAGACTTTGATGCCGTGCCTCTTGAAAAGATTCAGCGTAACAACACTGAACCTCTTGTGGATAGCCGGCAGACGTCCCGGATGCATGTGGTAGATTCTAAGTTCGTACAGCATATGCTACCTCCGTTAAGATGAATTTGTATTCTTATTATACAGCAGCACCGTTCACGGATGCAAAATCACAGCAACATTTCTACCGGTTCAAATACCTGACAGCTATCTGCGTCCGGTGCTCGAGGCCGGTCTTTTCCATGATCGTGCTGATGTGATTGCGGACGGTCCCGTCGGAGATGAACAGGCGGGCCCCGATATCCTTGTTGGACAGGCCTTCGGCTATCAGTTCGACGACCTCCATCTCGCGCGCGGACATGATCTCGAATATCCCGTTTTTCGTAGAATTCCGGCTCACTTTGTCACGTATATATGCGAGGATGTCCTGCTGGAAAACAGTGCCCCCGGTTGACACTGTTCTCACGGCGGACAGGATGCGTTCGGCCGGGCTGTTTTTCAGAATATATCCGAAAACGCCGACCTTCAGCGCCCGCATGATCAGGTCGCTCTCGTCAAATGTCGTAAGCAGCAGAGGCTTTGCCAATTGCTCCTCGAGGATCATCCGCGCTGCATCAATGCCGTCAAGCTCCGGCATACGTATATCAAGGAGCACGACATCAGGCCGGAGCCCGCGGCAAAGCGCAACCGCTTCACGGCCATTGCCTGCCGATCCGACCCATTCAATGTCCGGCTGTGTTTCTATGATCATTTTGAGGCCTTCGCGAATGATGGCGTCATCATCGGCAATAATTATCCGAATCATAATTTGCTCCTTTATTTGCTCCTTATATGGTAAATATAGTAGTGATCACAAAGCCGGTCTCAGTCTTTTCAATAAAGCACCGTCCGTTGGCCTTGATCGTACGTTCTTCAATCGCTTCGAGGCCAAGGCCTTTTTCAAAAGGAAGTGAGGACTTACCGTTGTCCCTGTATTCGACCTTCACGACCTTGTTCATAACCGAAATTTCCAGTGTAAAACAAGCGGCGCCGGAGTGCTTGAGTGCATTGGTCAGGGCTTCGTTCAGGTTGTCACTTATGCAGGCCCAGATCTCGCCGCTGATCAGTTCGAGTCTACCGTTCTGCCTGAGCTGCGTCTGCATGGAATAGGTCTCTTCAAACTCCTTGAGCGCAGCCTGTATCTCATTCATCCCGAGTTCGCTCCTCTCGGGACGCTCTTCCCTTAGCGACATGCGGATATCATCGACACCTTCGCGCAGGTTCGCCACGGCTTTTTCGACGGCGGCCTGTGCCTTCACGGGATCCGATTTCATCGTCAGCAGCGACGCTTCGAGCATAATAATACTGCCCGAAATGCCATGCCCCACCTTATCATGGATGCGCGCCGCAAGACGGTTGCGCTCCTCGAGCGAGGCGGAATACCGGAGCGTCTTGATCAGTCTTTTGTTGTCCGACAGCTTGGCAGTCAGGTCTTCGATCGCCTGCTTCTGAGCTGCAGTCTGCTTCCTGTACGCATCAATCTTCTCCAGAAAAGCGATGCCGGTAATCGCATAGGCAAGAAGCACCAGCGTGATCATGACGGAGGATTTTTCGGGATTCCAGATAAAATAAAAAAGCAGCACCGAGACAGTGAGTATGTAGTATTTCTGCCTGTCATTTATCGTCAGCTCCAGAAACTCAAACACCAGGATAATAATCAGCTGGAAAAACACATTGACCCCGAGAATGCATGCGGCTGTAAAAGCAGCGCCGATCAGGACCAGCGAAATATTTCTGCTGTTGAATACCCTTTTGAGCAGCAGCTGCAGGATAAAGACGCAGGCAAACGACAATGCAGATATGGCCAGAAAGACCAGATCTGCATCACTCTTATAGAAAATAAATACAGATACAATGGCGGCCAGTTTGGCCAGAAAAAACAGCAGCGGCTTATCATCCATTTTTTCTCACATCTTTCATCAGGGAGGGCCGGGCGCGTCGGGCAGACCGCAGACCAGGATCCGCCATCCGTT
>DIEQ01000012.1 GCA_002418705.1 Mageeibacillus sp. UBA5770
GCTGGGATTTTATGAAGAAAATGCTGGTCCATCACCCCTCAATTAAATTCTGCCACACTACTTCGTATTGATCTTACATCAGTGCCCCTCTGATTTTCATCATTTGTTGCTTTTGCGTGCCCATTATTCCTCTTATTTGGAGCCTTGTAATTGATCTTAAGCAGCGTTATAAGGGTCCAACTTTTGATTAGATTTTGCCAGATTGATAGTTTTTTATGCTGAAATAAAAAAGTGGAGTATGGACTGTGGAAGAAAAGAGTGTTAATGAAATCAATGATTGCACAGCTCCCTGTGTGATCGAGCATTTTGTTGGCCAGGAACGGGTCAAACGGCAGGTTAGGACGGCACTGGAAGCGGCATGGATGGATGGCAACCGTCTGCCGCATATGATTTTTGCAGGTCCTCCCGGTGTAGGAAAAAGCCAATTGGCGGCAATAATAGCCAAAGAGATGGGCGTAGAACTCATCGAGCAACTGGCTCAGAATCTCAGAGGCATTTCCGAGGTGCAGGCCTTTTTGCTTCAAGCCAAGGAAAAGGCGGTTCTATTAATCGATGAGATTGACCAGCTTCCCAAAACCCAGCAGGTGACTTTGTATCGTGCCCTTGAAAACGGCAAGATTTTCATCACCTCCGGCCAGCGAAAAAGTGTTACGATTAGCCTGGAGCCGTTTACCCTGATTGCCTGCACAAATTTCCCGGAGTTTCTCTTAAAACCGCTCCAAGACCGATTTAAGATGACGTTGCCATTTACGTATTACTCTGATACAGAAATTGAAACCTTATTGCGACATCGTGTTCAGCATTTGAAATGGGAAATTGTGGAAGGCGTCTACGCCGCCGTTGCCCTGCGGAGTCGCGGGACACCTCGAATCGCCTTGAAACTTCTGGAAAGTGCTCGCCGAACAGCACGGGCCAATGGGGATTCAACCATTACAATTCAGCATCTGGAGATGACCTTGGAAATGGAAGGCATTGACTCTGCGGGATTGACCCTTGAAGAACGGCATCTGTTGTCGATTGTCCATCAGCACAATAACCTGGTTCGATTGAATGTAATAGCGACGTGTATGGGACAAAGCAGTAGGAGCATCAGTACAAATTTAGAGCCGTATTTGATACGAACGGGTCTTTTAACCAAAGATCCGAAAAACGGCTGTCGAGCCTTAACGGAAAAAGGGCTGAACTATATTCAAGAGAATCCTGTGGAGTAAACTCTAATGAAAGAAGACTACATTCCCGAATTTGTATCAATCCCCACAATGTGTTCCCTGATGGGTATTTCCCGTTCCCGCTATTATCAGCTTTTGACGGGTTCTTTCATTCTTCCGCCGATTTATTCATTGGAAAATAAACGGGCTTACTTCACTCGCGAGATGGCGGAGCGAAATATTGCTGTCATCCGTAACAACTGTGGTCTGAACGGCAAGATTTGCCTGTTCTATAATACGAGCAGGCGAACAGGATCTTCACCTGTCAAGCCTGCAAAGAGCAGAGAACAAAGACCTAAATCTGCCTCTGAAAATAAGAACCCGTATCAAGACCTGATTGACAGACTGGATTGTTTGGGTTTATCCGATGTCAAATCCTCCCAAATCGAAGCTGTTTTGAAGGAAATCTATCCTGAAGGCATCCAAAATGTAGACGAAGGGGAGGTGTTGAAAAGCCTATATCGTGCAATTGTTAAACAGAATTCGACAGATAATCCGGACAGATAAGTGTGAATATCTATCCAGTTCCCGTAGGAGATTATTCAAATGTTATCCAATTTCAACTCAGAAAGCATCGAAAATTCGATAGATAATGCATTTCAGGGACTCCCGATGGTCAAACAGGAGAAAAGTTTTATTCTCCAGTTTCTCACCTCGAAGGATTACTCTGGGCATTCCGTCAAGGCAATCCTGTTCGACCTGAAAAAGTTTCTCCAGTATTTCACCACGGCAAATCAGGAGCCGTTCGATGTTCAAAGGGTGACAGCGATGGATTTGGCAGGGTTCAGGAAAGATCTCCGTCAGAATCGGCAACAGGCTGTTTCGACGGTCAATCGGGCATTGGTTTCTGTCCGCCGATATCTGGACTGGTTGGCGGATCAGGGCGTAGTGAAGGCAAACGTCGCCAAGACCGTCAAAGAACTCAAACGCCAGCGACCTGTTCCCAAGGGACTGGAGCGTTCAGAGGTCAGGAAACTCTTTCGGGAGATTGAATTGAGGGATGATACTCGAAGTCAGGCAATCTTTTCCCTCTTCCTGCATACCGGGTGTCGAATTTCAGACCTTTGCCAGATTCAGATTCAGGATATTATGATGTCAGAGCGTTCTGGGGCGGTCATTTATCGTAATGGAAAAGGCAATAAGGAGCGTACCGTTCCGTTGCCCGTGCCGGTTCGTAATGCCCTCAAAGCGTATCTGGAAATCCGGCCACCGATTTCATCCCGTATACTATTTGCGGGGGAAAGAGGCATATTGAGCGATATCGGTATTCGTGCCCTGTGCCGGAAATACAGTGCGATCTGTGGTTTTAAGATTCATCCGCACCTGCTCCGGCACACCTTTGCCAAGGCGTATTTACAGAATACGAATAATGATTTGGTAGGACTGGCGGGAATCTTAGGCCACAGCGATATCAATACCACACGAATTTACTGTGAAAAAGATATAAAGCAGGTCGCTGAGCAGATCGACAGGGTTGAATACTGAATACCTGTTGCCCAGATCCCCTCTATTTGCTTTATATTTTATTATAGAATAAATGATCTCCCCTTGACCCTACCCTTCATACCCCCTTGAAGAAATCAATTTAAATTTTAAATCTCAATACTTCAGAATGGTATACCTTCTCCAAAAGGAGGATAAATCCCATAGGTTAGCATTTTCGCCTTTTTGACTGTCTCTAAAGTTAAACAATCTGCCAGTTCCGCCCTGATCAGAGTAATACAATTTCTCAGCAAATGTAAAACTGCATCCATATTTAAGGGATGAATTTTAACAATCTCATCTATCACTCTATTTTCATACACAACTCCACAGAACTGCAATATCTGATGAATGAGTTCTTTTAGATTCTCCGCCGAAAAAGGTTCTATAACAACAGTATGATCGACTTCTTTGAGAATGGATGGAGCTACTCTCTGAGCATCCTTTGCAGTCAGAATGATTAGTCCATTACAATAGACTGTCCTATCAATCATATTGGTCATATAATTATAGTATGTGCATCTCCCTTCCCTCATGTATCGCCAGAGAACGGACTCTCCATATTTTGTCAACTGGTCTACATCAATGATCAGATATGCCGTAGGTATGATGCTACTATTAAAGAATAAGCTGGAATTGTATCCGTTTTCCAGATGTATTCCGGAACATTCTCGAACTTCCTCAATCTGGAGGGAGTTGATATAGGCTTTTGCAAGGAGTCTGCCATCCCCCAAAATAAGGGCTGAGGGAAATCTTTTCCCTGGACAGAGGTAGTTGTTGCTATGGATCGAATCGACTATCTTCCGGAGCAGAGTGATACCCTCTCCACTGAGGCCGTTAAGATTCCACAGGTGGCAGTAGTTCTCAAAATCCTCCAGTTCATAGGTTTTGTCAATTTTGATTTTCTTCATTCGTCAATCAACTTTGTGGTCGTTTTACTTCCGATCCACTTCTTTTCTGCAAAATCAAAGTTTCCTGGCTCTCTGGATTTAAAGACTGTAATGGTCTCCGGCAACATCAGGAAATACTCATCGGTATCCTCGAACAGGATGGTGATATTGTGTTTCAGTATATATTCAGCCTTGTCTGCCGTCAGAACCAGTTTGTTATACCTTATCCCCAAGACATCCAGCTCCTGCTCGGTGTTCTCCCTGTCGGACTCATCCCTGTTCGTGAGCATTACGATGTCGTGCTCAGGAATGAGCAGATATGTCAGAGCTCGAAAGAATTCAACACTGTTCTTGCTCGCTGTAATGGTATTATCAAGATCGATTGCTATTTTCATTGTGTATTCCTTTAATTTATTGGCATTGGCTCAACGGCTTTTCTGTCCAGTACAAATCCCGCTCAACACTCAATCCAAGGGGCCGCGAACCTGCTCTAATTCAGAAAGCATCACATAGCCCAACTCACCTTCAGGACAAAGATGAGATATAACTTTTGCAAAGAACATCCAATCGCCATCTGGCTCTTCTGAGCCTTCGAGTATGAACCACATGAATGATGAGTCTGGTGTAAACAGCTTAATAATTACAAGAGGGTCTTCAACTTGCTCTTGACTGTAGAGTTTTGGAAGAGTCTTTTTGATTTCTTGAGTGAGCAATTCCATATTAAACTTTCCGAATTGATTGGATTTTAGCTTCCGGATAACGGGTTTGGAGAAGTTGTCTCGCCTGATAAGAGTTGGCCGCGGTTACAAGTTCTTGATAATATTTCCCATTGATTAAGAAATGGATTTCAAAAGTACACATGGTTTTTCCTTTCTTTTTGATTTTACTGTAAAAAAATAGCGATCTGGCAGGAATCAGTCCCCTTTGACTGCTCCTTTAATCAGGCAGACCACTCCAAGAGCCGGAAGATGGAGTAATCCTGGTGTCAATGTCAAGCACCCCGGATGAAAGACCCAAGAGGGACAGACGTAATTCTCGCTGTTGCGATCGTTCATGGCATACACCTGATAATCATAATAATAGGTGTATTCACTTTCAAAGTCGTGCAGATTATAAACACCCAATGACACGCTGTTTTGGGGATCGAGTTCATAAATCAGAGATATAACGTTGGGATCTTCGATTTCTGTATAAGCATAAATTCGTTTTGACATCCAGCTATCAGGTAAAGACCAATAAACACAACATGCAAAAATAAAATAGACTCCATTTGCCAGAACTCCTGCCCAAAATCCTTTAGAAAAGGGAAGGAGGCAGAAAATCAACCACAGAATCCCAAAGACACTGAAAATACCTTTTATGCTCCACATTTCATAAGCGATTCCAGATGGTAAATCCAAGATTACAGCTAACATTTTCTTTTACCTCCGATTGTATAAGTAGGGTTGATAAGAACCGTTTTTGTCTTTTTTAGAATCTTCATTCTCCTCCAAAATGTCATAATCTTTAATCAAGATAGAGATATTAGCAGGTCTCTTTTCGATCTGAACAATTCCCCTATGAACACTTATCACAACATCATATTTTTTGGATTTCTTTGCCATATTGAGTTCTTTTTTTATTGGGCTGGAAAAAATGATACTCTGGCAGAATTAGACCTTCACTTCTTCCATAGAATCAACAATGGATTTAGCTTCCTCCATACACCCTTCTTGACCATAAAATCCCCAGCACGAATCTCCGTCTTTATCAATCTGATATCCATATATTTCTCCCCTGAGAAATTGGTCATAGGTCTGTACTTCTGCTTCCGCAATATCATGAGCACGTTTTTTCAGCAAAGAAAAGAATTTCTTAGCTCCGAATTCTGATAGCATTTTCTGTCTGCGGATTATGACAAACCCAACTTGTCCTGAGTCCCACGGACAACTGAATGGGGACAGGGAAATAGTGATACCAGAATGGTCATAAAGATAAAGTGGGAGAACAATATCGCCACATTTTCTGACTTCTTTTGCAGCAGTGATGCAGTCCGATCCTGAATGGTAGTTAAAACCCTTGTCGCCCAGTGAGTATCTCCGATGACAACAATGAAATTCTGCTATATTGTCCCATGTCCGAGGACTTTCAGCACAGTCATCAGGAAAGATGTTAATAATGTGATTTTTATAAGTGGTAGTCTGAACTGGTTCCATTTTATTTGTCCCTTTTTTTATTGGGGAACAAAAAATAGAACTCTGGCAGAATGGAGGGGATATTTTCTATATATCAATTGCATCAGAATTAGACACATATTGTGTGTCTCTTCCAGATTCACCAGAATCGTCCAGGATTGATTCCTTCCTATGCCCCCTCCAAAAGAGACCGATAGCTTCTTTCAACTAATCCAGGACGATCCTACACTGCTATAGCCAGATAGCAGTTCCCTCTTATACTAGCAATATGATTACCGACCTTTTTAATCAGCCCTATGGCCTGCAAAACCTGAAGAATTCTATGACACTTTGCTCTGTGGCATCCAGTGCCGTAAACACACTGGAATATACTCTGAATCCGTTGATAACTGAACGAATGCCGGATTACTGCATCCCTGTTTTTATCTAATTTATTTGACTTGACTATCGAGTAATAAATCAAGGCCAGTTCTTCTATCTTCAGGTTGTATGATTTCTTTTTACCTTTTTCCCATTTTAACACAATCTCTGGATTCAGATGGTCTGATATAAGCTTTATATATTCATCCTTTTTCTGTTCCCAGTCCTCTAAATGAAATCCGCATTTAGCAAGATCAAACTTTTTAGTGATAAACTTATGACAATATTTAAACCGAGCAATACGCTTTTTACTGGTTAAACTTGGATCTGTATTCAGTCCCTGTAATACATACTCATTTATCGCTTCTTCAACTGTTGGGACTCTTTGGAGATATAAACTGTAATGCCAGTAAAATATACCTGTTTTTCGCTTGGTATCCTGTTCAGACAGTAATTCCTTGATTGTCTGCTGATAATCAAGTTTTCTATTCTTTTTAGACCTATTCTTCCAGTAGTCATATAAGCTGTAATCTGTATTGAGAATATCACTCCATGAGATCTGCTGAGCACTGTTTTGAGTCAACGTGTTGACTGGGGGGGAACACACTATAGAAAGAGTAGTATTCTCTGGTTGTTTATTATTCATTTCCCCAGAAATTAAACCATACATCTCATTTTTAAGAGTATGAAGAAGTTTTGTGAAATAAGTGTATTGATAATACAAAAGATTCTGAAACTGAATAATATCACTTATATTACATGAATGAGGATCTGACTGATTAAACCGGGGAAATTTAAAAGCTTGAGATCGTTTGATCAGAATATATTTATGATTCAATTTAGGAGCATAGATTTCGATGTTTTGATCTCCGTTAGTATCTGTTATAAATTCTTTAATATCCTCTGTATAAGGATTTTCATTAACCAATGAAATTAGACTGGGAAGTCCGCAGGGGATATCTAACGAAGCTTGAAAACCTGACTGGTTCCTTTTGCTGTTTAGCAGTGTAAAGAGTTCTTTAAATGTTGTAATAACATCAGAAATATGTGTATTGCATGGATATGCAACCTTGATATATCCATGTCTACCGGCGAAATTTGAAGAGGGTTCCCAGTACGACTGCTCAAAATAGGACTTTTTTAACCAGTTTTCAACTGCCTGAGCATCTGTTTCTCCGTCATGAGCATCAATATCTACCCCCAGCAGTAAAACATGATATTGACCCTTGTAGGATTTTTTAGAAGTTATAACTCCCAAATCACCAGAAAAGGTGAGATTAGCAGCTTGGGTAGCAGAAGAACCATACCCCTCAGAATGAACAGCATTATATTTGCAGCGATAATAGTAGGTCTCCTGCTGAGTCAGATGTAAATACATATTACGCTTTGTCATATAAGAGGGTTTGAAAGATGAGTTTCCGGATAATACGGAAGCGAGTATGAAGTTTTTATTCAGGGGATAGACACCAGAGATGGTATCAATAATCTGTCCTTCGTCATTCATAATATGATTTTTAATCTTAATCGAGCAGTCCAATGGGTGAAAAAAGTCTTTTAAAGTGTACCAGCCAGCTTCAACTTCCTTTGAATACTGTTTTCTTGAGTGCCTGTTAAATGATATTTTATTCATATATTTCCTTTCCAAAAAATAGAAAGCCCAAGATAGGTTTGGACTACCTTGGGCGGCGGAAAGGAACTTATTACATCAAATATTTTCAACTATATAGTTTTTAATCGGCATAACTATGAGTTCATCAATAATCCCTTGCCTCATGGTTAATATTTTACAGAGCCAAACCTCTGTTTTTATTACTTCATATTAACTGGTTCAAAATCCTTTTTTATTCTTCAATATTTTGACTAATCAATTCGTCAAATTCTCGTCGTTGTTGTTCCTCATAATCCTGTTGGGCCCGAATCTGCTCAAAATACTCATTTTCTTGTCTTTGACGCTCATCTTCACTCAAGCTGAGGTACCATATCAACTCTCCTTCGGTTTGTAGGGGATCACTGCGGTGGTAGATCATTGTTCCGCAGTCGGCGCAGCAGAAACCGTAATTGACTCCCAGTGAGTGATCCTCATTTATGATTGAGGGGGAGTAGTAAATAGTCCCATCATGTTGGATCTGAACTGGCATAGTACATTTGACATACTGCTGGTAGCTCAATTTTGATGAGTTACACTTGCTACATTGAAAATTTCTCATAATTATTTCTCCTATAAAAAATAAGACCCAGCGTCACCCTGTCGAACAGTGACACTGAGTCCATAAATCGAAATCAATCGATAATTATTGTATTTTCTCGACAGAAAAAATGATTACAACCCCATAAAAATGCTTCGTCTATATATACATATCGAAATCTGGTGAAAAAAAGCTCACGAATCCGGCTAGAAAAATCAGAAAAATTTAAAAAAAGTGAAGATTCTTTTTGCGGGTAAAGAGAAGGTTGTCTAAAAATGGACAAGGCTGAAGACTCCATTGAGCATATTTACACAAAACTTGACAATCCCAGTATAACTCATTTTAATATAGTCGCTTAGCAAAATCGTTGATTTTGGGAGATTTTTCATGGATATCTGGAACAAAATGTTTGAGGGTATACAGAACCAATGGGGGCCTTGTAGTCTTCCTATCTACCCTAAAGTCTTTGATATTAACAGAATGCTTGAACAGAGTCATAGCCAATCATTACTTTCTTTTATTAAAGAATATTTAATAAAACATGATAACCTGTCTTATTTATATGCACTAAATGCTGCTTGTATGGAAGTTATTGAAGAATCGGTCCGCCAGATAGAATATACAGGTGAAGAATCATCGCAAGACCTTGAAAATATTGTTGCTATAAACCTTGAGCCTTTTCCAGAGATTGTTTCGATTATTGATATTGAGGCCTTAAAAAAAGAGATATCTGAAGTAGCAGAAGATAATCACTGGTCTGATGAAGGATTAGTTACCCCATTGAATATGTGTATATTGGGGCAGCTTTCTTACCATATCCAGAAAACCTTGGAAAATTCAGAATGTAATCCTCTAGATAAAGCTCATGCGTATATGTGCTCATTGACTATTGGTAATTATAGACGGTTTGATTATGAATCATTTACATATCAATTAAGCAGAAAAGTTGAACTTAATGAAACAATCAATAACTTCATACCTTACCTGCAACAAGAAGCTTCAAACAGAGAATCCTTATATGCAGTTCGTAATTGGTACGAAGCCGAAGTATTAAGACTTATTCAATGGACAGATATTGGAAATATTGGTGAACAGGTGAAGGAATTTTGCAATTCCATACAAATCAATCATCCCACTCCAATAAACAGTGACTTCGATGAGTCTGTATGGAAATATCTAAATGTACCATTTGCGCTGTTCCGTTCTGACTTCGCACTACGATCTCTACACGATAAACTTGTGAAGTACCTATATGCCTGTCAGTTGTGGCTACAAAACTGTCCATTGGAAGCTCCTGAAGGCACAACTGATTTATTACATCTTTCAAAAATGATGATTTCTGCGATATATCTATTTGGTGTTTATCGATTAGGCATAAACGAATATGATAACGCTACAATTGAAGATGCTGGGTCATATCTACAAACATATCAGCTACCTGATGCCGCATTTTTTCATGAAAGCTTCCCGTATTTTAATTATCTTGAGTTAAATGCGATGGCTGCACATGCTTTATGGATATCAGAAGCACATGGATGGAAAAGATCCGTACAAAGAATCTGTGACTGGATTATAGGGGAACTTGATATCTATGGAGTATGGTATCCTGTTCGCTTTGATCAGACAGGATATACAACCTGTTTGATGTTAGATACAATTGAATTGCTGGAAGAAAACAGTCGAATTACATTTGATATTCCCGCTCATAAAAAGAAAACGAAATGTATTAGTGATTCTTCTGCGGAACATTCTATAATCTACAATGTTGTAAATAATATCAGCATTGAAACTATGCAGAATATATTTGGGGAAACGAAGGCAACGAAAACAAAAAAGAAGTCGAAAAGGGAAACTTCAAAACAAAGTCAAGACTCCGAAGATACATCTCAGAAGTACACAAAATGGAAAGATCGTGATCAAGCTACGATCCTTCTTGATTATAGCAAGAATACCTTGGTGATTTATTTTGTACACAAAGATTGTAAGCCTGGAAAACTTCCAATAAATAGTGGTGATAGATTGCATAAACTATTACCTTTTATGAAGGATCGTGAAGTAAAAGCTATGGATATCGTAGACTATTTTGATGGATCAGATAAGGCAGACAAGATCATAAGGGATTGTAATATATCTTTAAATCGCAAAATAGGACAGATTGGACTTTGCTACTGGGAAGGCTTTGTCGAAATCCTTGGACGGACCAAAAGGGGAATATATCAAAGCTTTGTTCCAATCAAGACAAAAGAAGAGTACGAGCGGGATTATATAAAAAGCCAAGAACGTTGTGAATATGATAAATATGAAAATCAAAACAATGATTTTAAAGATGACTGATTGATATATGGTATGAATTCCAGCCAATTTTATATACATCTCCCCAAAAACTGTTGCCGTTATTCGGTTTTCCCCCTTTCAAAAAGCATATTTCCCTCCTTTTGAGGGACCTGACTTAAAATTTTTCTAAATACACGTAACACTTTTATATACAATAGCATACAGGCAATCTCTGTTTGGCTTTTTTTCAGTTTTCCCTCCAATATCACTCATTTTCCCTCCAGTGGACAAGATTTTACAGGAGCAGGTCGAACAGTTCGGTCTGCCCTGAAAATGGAATCCTGTTTTAAGGGAATAAATGATGAATACTAGCAGTGTTGTTAAAGTTGACAAATCCAAATCAGTGCAGGTTGGCACCAAGGGCAAAATCCCATATGTCCTAGTAGGGAAAGATGAGAATGAACTTCTGACTGATGCACCCGATGCCCTCACCATTAGCATTGCAAATGGTGACCTCAATAACATGCCGACTGTTCTCTGTGAGTTGGCTGGGATTATGCCGCCTGATCAGAGGGCATATAGAATTCTTGAGCAATCAATGTTACGTGATGGAGTATTGCATCCTTTGATTGTTGCGATAATTGATGGAAAAGTGGTGCTCTTGGACGGACATATGAGGCAGGACATTATTGTTAAGCATGGGATTCAAGACTTCAAAATTCGTTTCATTGCTATATCTTCAATTGAAGAGGCCCGTCAGTGGATGATAGAACACAGCAATACCTATCGGCAACTTAATTTATTCCAAAGAATCGAAATATTATTAAAACAAGAGCCGCACCTAAAAAAATTAGCGGCAGAAAATAAAAAGCTAGCGGGCAAGCTGAAGGGGGATTTGTCTAAATCAGACAAACCTTTTATCCCCATAGATTGTTTAAAGATAATTGCTGAACAATCAAAAACGAGTAAGCAAACTGTAGATGATGTACGCTATATCCTCAGACACGGAAAGCCTAATGAAAAACAAGAATGTCGTGAAGGCAAAACAAAAATCGGTACTATGCGATGTATTATCCGCAATCGAACCGAATCTTCACCCAAATGGAAAAATGATCATAATGCTGCACATGACGATGTAAATTATGACAACCCTGATGACGGAAAATACCTGGGCCAGGTGATTAATGATGATTGCATTAATATCCTGAAAAAAATGCATCTTGATGGTGTCGATTATATCCATTTAGTTGTATTCAGTCCGCCATATTTTGGCGCAGGAAAAGACTATGGTCCCGATTATAAAGAATTTGCCACCTACGATGAATACATCTTCTTTTTAGTCGAAGTGATCTATCGGCTCCAGTTACTTGGACCGAACGGTATGCGTATCTGCATCAATATTGCCGAGTTAACTCGAAAAGAGTCCAAGGATACTGAAGACTTCCAATATCCTGTCGCTGCGGATCTTATTAACAAGGTACACCAATTGAACCGGGAAAAAGATGACTGCGATCTTCGGTTGCTTGGGGAATTTCATTGGTACAAGAATAGTTCTGGAGGTAAACAAACACTTGGATCTTTCTCTCCTAATAAACCTGTGATCCGAGGTGATTCTGAAAAGATATTGGTATTTGTTAAAAGCCAAAAGCACTTTGATAACATCGACGAGAATGCAATCATTGAAAAGTGCAAGAATCCTGAATGGCTTTTGACAAAAGATGAATATATGAAGTATACACTTCAGACTTGGCAAATACCCGTAAACACAGATAAGCACCGTCATCCTGCGAAATTTCACCAGGAAATCCCGTATCGGTTAATTAAGCTGCTGTCATACCCTGGCCAGACCATCTGCGATTGTTTTTGTGGCTCGGGCAATGCCTTGGTTGCGGCAAAAAGATTAGGCAGGAACTGGATCGGCGTGGACCAAAATCCTGCATATTGCCAGATGTCAAAAGATCGGCTGGCTGAGTTGGATAAGAAAGAAGGTGTAGCGTGAATACATACCCAATCATCTATGTGGATCCTTCGTGGGCGTATGACAGACCCATGCTCCGATTCCCATACCCAACGATGATTAACCTATGTCAGTGTATATCTCTATATTCAACCTGTGTTAATAAAAATCGTTAACAATATATTTTGAAAGGATGTGAATTATGTCAAAGAACAAAACAAAAAGAGTGTATGTGGTTATTAACAGCGACAATCGACTTGAAATCGAGGCAATCTGCGTCAGCGAAGAATCTTTGAAAAAATACCTGAATGAAGAACGCCTTGTGCCTACGATTGAGAGGGTAAAAACATTCGCAGATGAGGAATACGAAATATCTCTCCATATACCCAAAATGAAATATGAGGTGTTATATGCTGATATCGATATCGCCAGAACAAAATCAGCAACATACCCAAAGGTGTGGGTTGGATATGGCGATCCTTACGAGGGAGTGTACTTTTTCGAGACCAAAGATGAGGCAGAAAAATGGGCGGCCAAGATTGATATTGAAGATTGCCCCCAGAGTTAATAACCGTTCGTAAATACAAGTTGCGGTAATGGGAAAGGAGGTCAATTATGAAAATTAGATCCGGGTAAATATCAAATGACTATTCTTAAAGACATTCAGGTACAGAGGAGTCAAATAAGAAAACAGTGCTGGCTGTACCAGCAAAATATTCTTTTGCCTTATTGGCAGAAAGGAAGTGTTCAAATGAAGAATGATTTAACAAAAGAACCCATGTGGAGTGATGTATGTGATATGTTTGATATCGAAAAGGTTAAACGAACTCACAGTAATTTGAGTAATCCTTTGTTTCCAGTGGCGCACAGGCTGGAGCATCATCTTGAAAGGGATGCAAAACCATCCGCAGAAACACTGTCTCTCACAAATCGCTTTTTCAACTTTTTTCAAAGAGATGATTCGGTTTCTGATGCAAGGAGATATTTGTTCGTTCTTTATAGTGAAGATTATAGCAAATTTGCACTGAAGATGATGCTGTTAGTTCAAATGATCATCAGCGAGTATCCTGAATACTATTACTGATGCAATGGGGGGAGATTCAATATCAACTCCCCCTCTTATTTATATCCAGAAAAGTTCAGTTGTTGTAAACATTTTATGGAAAGGATAACAAAAATGATGAAAAAAAGAAAAACGAAATATGAATATACAGAAGAGCAGTTAGTGTGTCTGGCAAAAGTTGGAAATCGATGGCAAAAGTATGATAAAGACCGTGTCTACTTTGATGTAGAAGATGTCCTGCACTGGCTCGGATATAGATGGTCTTACTATAATACAGGCAATGTCAGCTCTGCGAGTTTAAACGGAGAGAAGATCAGCAACTATTCTTTTAACAGAACTTACGCTTCGATTGAAAAGGTATGGTACGATGTGAGTGAGGGATGTTATATGTTTTATCTTGATGTTGTATCAAGATATACACCGAGTTTATCAGATACCATAGATGCCATCGAAAAGGCAGCGGCAGTCATAGAAGAACAGAAACCAACTCTTAATCAGGTTGATAATTGAGCGGAGCTTATGGATATCTAAAAGAGCAACTATCTGAAATCGACAGAGTGTAGAATTGTATCAATACAAAAGTTAAATAACAGAATTAGAAAGGAACATGTTAATGAGTAAGAAAAAAACAAAATGCGTGTTGCCCTCCGAACAATGGTTGAAAAAAAACGGACTTAAAGAATTAGTCAGGGTAATGAAAATGCACCCTGAAAAATTTGCTCATATCCAACAAGAAATAAACTTACAAGAAAGGTGAAGTAAAATATGGAACCATTAAAAAGCTTAAAAAATAATATTATCGCGGATGCTCTTTCAAAAGAATCTGGTGTTTTTTCTCGAATTGAGGCAGCTACGCCTGCGATAAAAACCGGAAAATTATCAATGATAATATCCTTCCAAGGAATGGAAAAAATATGCATTCCATCACATGAATTAAATGTAAATGCAAAAGTTACGGGATTAAGTGTCAGATCAGCAGCAACAAGGATAATAGAGTATGACTTTGAGCACCCATCACAAATCGAAAAGATGTTACTTGAGTGTGCTTGGGCTTTAGGGTCGGCATTTTTACTACGTTATCAGTTTTATCCTTACCAAAGCGATAAAGGATGGACAGGGCGAGAACCGGGGGCGGGCATAACGAGATTGTTCGAAGGCAGTCCATATCACCTTGCTTTTAGTGGGAGTTTAAGTGTTGGGGAAACAGATCCAGCATTGACTGATTTGGCGATAAAGCATGGGTATTGGTTGTGGGATTTCAAACCGACTTTCAACCATCATCTGCCAGAGGCAGATAACCCAATATGGAAGATGTGGTATGCAGAGGATCCAACTCGAAATCAGAGCGGTGGAAGAGACACAGAATTACCAAACTGTGTAAAAGTGCAATCAATGGAACAGAGACAAGAAAACGGAATAATCGGAAGACTGACAGACTATGATTTAACGCGAATGTATGTTGAAGAGAGTATTCTTCGTAACGAGTAATAGTCTTAAATGTCAGCTTAGAAATACTCTTATATTATGAAAGATAACCAAGAAACAATTAAACATTCTCTCTGTCCCTACCCTGTCTATCTCCCGGACGGTCGACCGGCCCCCTTGATCCTCACCGAGGAGGAGTTGCTTTTTCTGCTCCGGCTCGATAAAGACTCAGGGGGACCCAAGACCCCGGCATATACACTTGCTTATTACCGTAAACAGGGACTACGTGGAATCCAGATCGGAAAGCGGATGAGGTATTACCTTCCCGATGTTGTCGAATTTCTGGATAAACAATCGGATTGGACGAACCGGAAGAATATTTCATAATTCCACTTCGCAGCCCTCTCGTGCAGCGGTAAAGTATGCCCGTCAATTTATTAAGTTTGGTGATATATGAAATTTAGACACGGTATTACAATTGTTAAGGATAGCCGTCCCGGTCGTCAAAAACCGTGGTTAGCCCGTTGGTTTGGAGAATATGATCTGCGTACCGCCTCCAAGAAACGCCATTGTCGTTCGTTTTCCCGCCAGTCAGACGCTGAGAACTATGCCCGAAAATTACAGGATGAGCTGGACTCCGGCATCACCACAGAAAACAGGGAAATCACCCTACAGGAACTCTGTGAGAAGTTCTTCAAATGCAAACAGGGGAAAAAGCACTCAACCTGCATTGGTTACGGACAAACCCTTTCTCATTTTCAGGAGCATTTCCATCCCAGTATCCCGATTCGAAAAATTCGGCAGGAAGATGCGGAACTATACATCCAGTCGGTTGGATTCAAAAACAATTATCACGCCAGAAAGAAAACAGAAATCTCCGAATCCACACGAGCCAGACATCTACGTCATTTGAAAGCCCTGTTCAACAAGGCGGTGGAATGGGACTATCTTACAAAAAATCCCTTCAAATCAATCACCCTTGGGAAAATCAGAGTCAAGCCTTGGTATTACCTCAGTCCTGATGAATTCAAAAATATCCTGCGAGTCCTTGATAACCTGCCGATTAATCCCAACAGGGCTGAGCAGGATAGGCACAGAATCATCCGTCTCAAGGCGTTTTACCTCACGATGTATACAACAGGGCTTCGATTCGGGGAAGCCGTCAACTGCACTTTCACGGACAACATTAATCTTGAAGAAAGAACCATACATCTGTTTAACAGGGAAGGCACAGACCAAATGCCCTCATTCGATATGAAAGATTATGAGGCACGGACTATTTATCTGCCGGATATCACGATTGAGGTACTGAAAGAGTTGGAAAAGATTGCGGACAGTCCCTATGCCTTCTTAAATAAAGATATCTGGCTCCGTGTTCAAGGCAGATGGAGGAATATCAGAAATGAAGGCAGAGAAAAAGAGTGGAGCAGTAAGGAAATGATGGGGTCGGCAAACCATGCATTTCTGCGATACTGTAAAAAAGCAGGGATTCAGACCGTTAAGAAACTCCATCTCCACTGTCTGAGAAAGTCCTATGGCACGAATATGGCACGGCTGAACACGCCTCCTAAAACTCTTCAGGAATGGATGGGGCACTCCTCCCTGAACGTTACGATGAATTATTATGTACAAAACCTCGATGAGAATAAAAAGAAGGCACTGGAGAATTTGAATGGCTTGATGTCTGGGTGAGGGGGTCGAGGGTCTCGACAGGATGATGGAGGAATAGGGAATAAACATTATCTATTTTGTGAGTCATCCAGAATCCCCATTGCGAGTTTATTAATGTTTTTTATTTCCAGTAAACAAGGCCTCACAGTCCATAGTTTCTTACAGACGACCTATTTGGCACTATACACAAAAGCTAAAACATCCGTTTCCGCTCTGGAGTTAGCGGATTACAATTCCGTCAAGAATACTGCAACCCATCTTTAGTTGGGGTGAACGTCACTTGATCTGCAGATACCCTGTTAACTTTTCCATTCGCGGATTTTAAATAGACTAATCCTGATTCCATACCAATAGTTAAGCCTATATCAGCAGGCAGAATGTCCATATTATCATATCCCAATTCTTTCAGATTGTTCCTGAGGAATTCGATTGTAGAAACAATGGCACTGGCGTTATCGAACCCATTTACGCTTGGGCAAATGGCTCTCATTTGGCTGGCACTGGCATGCTCCAGCCCCCACTCCGAAACCAGTACAACAAGTTTGTCATTATTACTGCGTCCATGTTTTTCCAGCTCGACCGCCATTTGTTGTACTAGTCTCGCTAGACCTGTGAGATACAGATGCCCGCCTGCCCTTTGCTTTATCTGGGCGCTTCCAATATGAAGAACGGAGATCTTCGTTTTCATATCACCCGCAAGAATAAATGGAAAATCCATAGCAGGATTGCCATGATCATATATAGAATCACCAAGAATGACGGTCTGGCAAGAACTGTCTACGACACCCTTGGTCTTTCCTTTGTTACAAGACAGAACCAAACCTCTCGAATCGCTATCCCATCCAACTTCGCCGTGATTTGTCGCGAACGACCTAACACTTAGTGATCGAAACGCCCCTCTCTTGTCCGTGTAATCAATCACAAGTTCCTCTTTGTTGTTCTCAGGAAGAATTTTGGAAGTAACGTTTGCCTGAGCCATTTCCCCAAGCATCCTCCGAGTTGATGGATTACAGAGAAAAGAAGCGGGGGCATTGGCCTGATATCGGCAGGCAATATATTCGAATACTCCTCCAATGTGGTCAGGGTGATTATGAGTAACAATACATGTTTCAACATCCTTAACTGATATCCCAAATTCTCTGAGAATCTTTAGAAATCTAAATCCCGGATCGACTACAACGACACGATTCCGATGCCTCTCTTTACATACAGGGAACACCATAGCATACGCACCGCCAGGTACATCGAAAAAACTGGGATACCACGAGTTCCAGCGTCGAGCCACCACAAAGAGCGGCTCTTTAACATTCTTGAAAACGAAGTTCTGCTCCGAAATATTTGAGGTATAATAAACTTCAATTATATCTTCGTGATTTTTGACCTTATTATCAATAATATATGCTGAAATAGCGTGATTAATTTCTATGTCAGTTTTACCTTGGTTTATCGGAGAGAGAATTACTTCCGCAACAGACGCAAGCAGATCCATTTCTTCGGGCTTTTGGAACACTCGTGCCGCCCCAAGCTTTTGAAAACTGGTTTTGTCAGCCTCATCGCTCACATATGCGCTCAAGACGATAACGGGAATAGGCGGATTACCATGCTCCTTCTGACGTAAAGTTCTTAGAAATGTCAATCCATCCATTTTAGGCATTTTCTTGTCGAGGATAATGCAGTTACAGGACCAATTACGTTTTTCGAGCAAACAAAGCGCTTCTTTCCCGTCTGATGCTTTGATGGCATCCCAGCCTATATCACTAAAGTGCGCACAGATTTGTTCTCGAATCACTTTGATATCATCAACAATAAGTATGGTTCGCTTACAGGATTTCGGCATATTTCAATCTCCAATTGTTTTCAGTGGGAGTATTACACGGAATGTAGCCCCACCGCATTTATTCTTTGGGTCATGTTCAATTTTCCCATGGTTGCTATCGGTTATTCTCTGAATCCAAAAGAGCCCCATCCCCATTCCTCCTTCAATTCCCTTTGTCGAGAAATAAGGGGTTCCCAAGTGCTTTTCCGTTTCAGCGTCAATTCCATTTCCATCATCTGCAACCTCCACTATGAATCTTTCTTGATCAATAGCCTCCAGACGTAGAACGACCCTTCCAGGTCGACGTGCTTCTAAAATCGCATCGTGCGCATTCCGTAGCAGATTAATCAATATCGTCTGGAATTCACTTTTATTCATTCTGACTTCGATAGAGCTCTTGATGAAATCAAGCTCAATATTGTTGTTCTTAAAACGCTCCTTTACAATGGCGGTAATCTGCTCTGCCATTTCATCGGCATGGAAAGTTTCCACTTTCTGCTTGCGATCGCGAATTTCTCTAAAGTTCTCAATTGCACTAGTTGCAAGATTAACCTGCTTGGACAGGTCTCTCCCGAGAAGTCGTATTTGGGGGTCCGAGGCAAGGTTCCTAATTCGTGACTCAATAACCTGAATGCCTTGCAAATATGTGTTAAACTCGTGAGCAATTCCAGAAGCAAGAAATCCCATCTCTGCCGCGCGTAGCATGAGACCTAAATAAGATTCATTATCATACTTCACGCTAATGGCAATCAGTCTTCCGATTAAGTCAAAGAGACGCTCATCGCTCTCCGTAAAATAATAGGGGATGACATTTTTATTCTCGACTTTCAAGACTCCAATATCCTCATCTCCAATTCTTAGCGGTATTGAGTACAATGATTTAAATTTTCTTTCAGCACTTCCATCGTATACGATATCGTCCCATTTGCCAGGTCCTTTTCGCTCAGCGCTGTCCGCCAGGTCCTGGTATGATCGGATATTGAACGACCGATTTTTTTGCAGGACAAGACATGTCAGACCAGTTGATTTACGGTAATCTTGGTATCCAAACCCCTTCAACTTGTTCTCCTTATCCTCATCGATTCCCACAATTGCACGTAACGACAGATTTCTTTGATCCGTAACGACAAAAAGCGAACAGAATTCTGCGTGTAGGAGACGACGACATTCAATCAGTAGGCTTTTAAATAGTTTTGGGTGACCAAATTCTCGAAGCAGTATCTCGGATATGGCTGGCAATGCTACGTCATAACGCCTCTTTTCGATGCGTTGTGAAACCACAAGGTTTGCAAGAACGCCTGCCATAACATTAATCTGACGCTCATCAATTTGGTCGAAATATTGATACTTGGCCTCAACAGTTCGATTCTCGCACTTTAGAACACCGATTGGCTTGTCTCCAGCAAAAAGTGGGGTCATATACACACATTTGAAATCTTGTTGTGCTTTAGCATTACCGCCGTAAATTAAAGCATCCCAATTCCCTTTGTGATGACCTTCGGAACTGCCCAATAGCTCCTCATAGCTTCGTGCATTAAATGGTTTTTTACGGTAAAGAACCCAGGGAGTTACACCTTGACCTATTTTTGAGGGATCATAGTTTCTCAAATCGTAAGAAGGTATATGGGGTATCTGTTCGTAGTGCAGAGTGCTTTTTTCTTTTCCTCTCTCTTCAGAGATTCTTTCAAGCGTTAAACTATCTCCTTGCTCATCAACCAGGAACAAGGCACATTTTTGAGCATTCATAATTGTGCGAGTATAATCAAGAAACTCTTGTAAAACATCGTCAGTGATTTCTATATCGTTATCTTTGATTTCAGGTGAAACATCTTTTTTACTTACTTCGGGAAGAAACTGTCCGGCTATATCAGAAAGAGATGTACAAAGTCTGTCATTTTCGGCATAGGCACTGGAGGATCTTTCAAAGGCCAAACGTACAGCATAGATAAGAGCGTCAACTTTTCCTCCATCAAGAACGTCGGAGGCAGATTGCGGAACTATAAGAAAACCGATTGTTTGATTTTGGCTATCAATTATCTTAGTTGCACACATATTGGGAGTAAGATCGCTAAATGAAGCATATGATAGTCGGAGTTTATCTCGCAGTTGAGGATCATTGTCAATCTGGAAATCCACTTTTTGTTGTTTTGTCAAAAGATCTAAGGTCGGACTCTGATTTAAAGATATCTCTATGATAGAACACGGTTCCGGATCATAGATCGTTCCGCCTGCGTAAACCCAGAAACTCAGTTCATTCTTTTCGGGCCCAGAATAGAAACGTCGAATAAGAAGGAATGCCTGATGCAATTTCCAGTGACACGCGAATCTGCGAATAAGTTCATGCTGACCTGGATGGGGGTCTGCATGGGGATCTTGTACTTGAGAAAGGTCGCACACTACCTTCATGAGATCTATAGCAAGGAACTCGATAGGGTTCACATGACACCTCCATTCTTTATGTCAGCAATTTTCCCACACCTATAAGCTATTCTATCTCCATCCAACTAGTTTATAGTCTTACCAACTAAGAAACCGGAAATAATTACACTTATTAACATATCCATTCACATTTATCCAATTAATAATCATCTTTCACTGGAAAAAGTGTGCTTCATATTTTCAGGTGGATTTTAAAGCTGAGACTAAATAAGTGGTCAGGTACATTTTTCGCCCATTTCTCGCTTCATTTTATTCCTAACACTTATTCCCATCCTTATATAATATTCGCAACCTAATTCCACTCCCTTTCAACCATAATTTGTCCTTAAAATAAAATCATAAATACTATTGTGTATTTTAAAAGGAATATCTTCTGATGGAACAGATTACAATCTCCCTACAACCCTACCCACCTGCTCCCTACTCAAAAGACAGACAGACTCTCTGTTCTCCAGACTACACCCCTACTCACTCAGCACTGAAAACCAGAAGCTCAAAGACGCTGTGGTGACGCTGGGAGATAAGAAGAGGAGTTTAAAAGTAGGGATAAAAAGAAAAAACCTCATTTCTGAGTTAGAAACGAGGTTTCTTTAGTGGGCGGTGAGGGACTTGAACCCCCGACATCCTGCTTGTAAGGCAGGCGCTCTAGCCAACTGAGCTAACCGCCCTAAGATCAATTAAATTAAGCTCTTAATTCAATTTTAGGCTGTTCATTTGGTGACTGCAGCCGTACACGCAAATTGATGTTATAATCAGAATTGTTCAAATCAAGATTACAACCCAATTTATTAGCCTTGTCAGGAGGATCACTCATACCAAATAACAATAATAAGTCGGAAAACGCGTTCCGGCAAATTTTTACTAACCCTACACAAAACAGGTCAATATTGCAAGAAAATAAAGGGCAAAATCTTATTGGATGCGGCAAGGTGACATTTTTGGAAATTTGTAGATTTACTTTTCTTGACAAAAATCGGCGTTAATCTACAATAATGACAGACGATTTTTTGAAACGGAGGAGATTTGTTTTGATCTTAATTAAGGAGGGCCGAAAGGTTATAGATGACCCAACGGTTCCCCGGGAGAAAAAGAGTCGATTTTAAACGTGGCTAAAGGAGGTAACTCGTTGCTGATAAGATGGTTAAAAAAAGAAGTCTCAGTTGGCAAGAGTTTGGAAACAATAACTTCGTCTGAAAGACGCAGGGATGCAGGCAGGATTTAAAGACTACATTTATGAGGCCTTTAACGCCCGGCCGCTGGGAATGCTGATTCCGCCGAATTGGATTGGGTTGGGACTTGTCGGGATGCTGGGATTCCTTTACCCTGGTTTTTGGGTTTTGGGAGCAGGATTGGAGATTGGATATTTATTTATGATGTCCAACAATCCTCGGTTTCAGCGAATTGTCAAAGCTCAACTACAAAGCCAGACACACCGGGAACAATATACCAAATTACAGGGATTAATCAGCCAATTGGAGGCCGACCAGCAGCAGCGATACCATGCCCTTGAAGATCGCTGCCGGGGGATTCTCAAGCAGCTTTCCTTTTCGGATAATTCGGCGGCGGCTTCTGCCCAGGGAGAAGGACTTCGCCGGCTTTTATGGATTTTTTTGCGATTGCTTTTAACCCGTCAGGCTATTTTGCATGCACTCCAGGAATCGCTGGGGCATGGGTCTAAATCATTGGATATACGAATTAATGAACTTAACGAAAAACTGAAGGCCCAGGCGCTGGGTGACAATCTGCGAAAGAGTTTTCAATCGCAAGCGGATATTCTTCGCCAACGAAAAGAAAAACAGAACGAAGCCCGAGAAAAACTTGTCTTTTTGGAAGCTGAATTGGTTCGCATCCAGGAGCAGGTTGAGTTGCTCCGTGAACAGGCGGTGATTTCGACCGGGTCTGAAGTTGTTTCCACCCGGATTGACTCTATCGCAGAGACATTGGGCGATACCACGCGGTGGATCAAAGAGCAGCAGCAAATTTACGGCGGGATTGAAGATCTGCTCGAAGAGCCTCCGCCGCTTTCTGCCGCTCCAATCGAAAGGCAATCACAATGAAAACGCAACTGCCGCCTTGGGCAAACGAGATGTGCGATTTGTTCCGCTCCGGCTCAACCTCGCAGTTTATCCTGCATGGCAATGTATTCGATGTCGTTCCCGCTGTCTTATCCAAAGGGCCGGCGGCATTATCCCTGCAGGAATACCTGCAGGAGGTTATGTTTGCCGGATATGACGTGGTACTTCGTTATGACAGGGGAAAAGGCATTCGCGCTGTCCGCGGGGAAAAAGACTGGTCGGAATGGTTTGAGCAGGTCAGCGGATTGGGTGCCGGGATGATGTCCAGCGTTCGCGAACCCGGCAAAGCGCTGGAGCTGATTGACCGGTATCTGCTGCGTACGCTGAATCTGCAGGCGATACAAAATCCCGAAGCAGGGCAGCGTAAAATAGCCGTTATTATTGATTTCGCCGAGTTTGTCGTACCGCAAGGAAATTCGCTTCAATTGGGCGGTGAGTTCAGCACCAATGTCGTTAAGACCCTTGGTTGGGCCAATGACCCCGCGATTCTAAGGTCAAACATCGTTACCGTCCTGATTACGGAAGGCCTGCATGATTTGAATGAACTGGTCGTCGAAAATCCTCACAGTACAAAACTGAAGATTCCCTTGCCCGGCGAAGACGATGTGCGGGAATACCTGCAGATGCTTGTTGAGCAGACGTTTCCGGACTTGCCGGACAAATGTGATGTTTCGATGGATATTCTTGCTCGCCGACTGACAGGCTTGAGCCGGGTAGGGGCGCGAACGGTGCTTTCGCTGGCATTAAAAAAGGACGGACGAATCACCGCCGACTGGCTCAGCAAGATGAAAAAGAACCTCATTGAGCGGGAGTGCCAGGGGTTGCTGGAGTTTCTTGAATCCCCTTACACCCTGGATCATGTTGCCGGCCATGAAGCCGCCAAAACATGGCTTCGTGAAGATACAACACTGCTGCGCAGAAACGTCTACCATGCTTTGCCGATGGGGTATCTGATTACCGGCAGGATCGGAACCGGCAAAACGTTTGTTGTGCAATGCTGGGCCGGTGAACTTGGAATTCCCTGCCTGGTGTTCAAGAATTTTCGCGACCGCTGGGTTGGCGCAACCGAATCGAATCTTGAAAAAATATTTGCCATTTTACATGCACTTGGACAGGTTGTTGTTTTTGTAGATGAGGCCGACCAGGCCGCCGGCAAACGCGAGAGCGGCGATGGCGACAGCGGCCTTTCCGGGCGCATTTACGCAATGCTGGCAAAAGAAATGTCCGATACTCGAAATCGCGGACGGATTATCTGGGTTTTCGCGACAAGCCGGCCGGATTTGCTGGAAGTGGATTTAAAACGACAGGGAAGACTGGATGTTCATATTCCTCTTTTTACACCGCAGGGTAGTCAGGAAATGCGGACATTATTTTGTGCCGTGGCAAAAAAACTCCGCTTTCCGTTGACCGAACAGGATATTCCCGACCTGCCGGAAAAGATGGTTTTGGGCGGCAATGAAATAGAAGGCGTTCTGGTACGGGCGTTGCGACTTTATGAACTGGCGGCGGACCCCAAGCCTTCGTTGAAAGATGTTTTAGCTCAGACAATAAATCAGGTGCGTCCCAACGCCCATACCAAAAAGCTGGAATATATGGATCTTATCGCCGTCCGGGAATGTACGGACGAGCGGTTTTTGATTCCGCAATTTCAGAATATCGCTCCCGAACAACTGGAACAGCGGATCGAGGAATTGAGGAGATTTGTGTAAAATGGGATTGCTGGAGAAATTACAGGCTCTCGGCTGTCAATTGAAATTGGTGCAGATGATTCCCAAGACATCGACGACCCCGGAGAAAATTGAGACGCGAAGCGTCACCTTGCAGGAATTAACCACCGAACTTCAGGCTGAAAATGTTCGAATATTGGCCGAATCGCCGGTTGAACTGACAATCGCATTTGAGAAAATTTTTGCAACAGCGGGGATCATCCCTCAGTCTAATAAATGGACGATAGAGCGTTTAAATGAGTTGCTGCGCACTGCGCCTTTCAATAAAATGGATCCGAGGGGCCTTCAAAAGGCAGTGTTGGAACGATTGGCGGCCGAGAATGTATCCACGGAAGATATTATCAAGGATGCGTTGGCAAAAGATCAGGCATTGGATGCATTTGAGACGTTTATCGGCAAAAAGATGAAAGACCGATTCTCTGCCAGGCAAATGCGTCTGATGGAGATAGAAAAACAAATAGGAGTGCTTGAGCAGGAGAGAAATCGATTGCAGCAGGAGGATCGCGAAGAGCCTTTGCGGTTATCTGAGTGGCACACACGGAAGCAAATGTATGAGAAAGAAATATTGGAAAGCGTGGATTTTCTGATGAACTGCAATGAGCACAATTCAGGAAAAAGTAGATCTGCGCAGGGTATTACTGAATAGAAAAGGACACACATTTCCTTTGAAAGGATGAAGTATGGCGATTTTGGCACGGGTAAAAAGATTGTTTTCAGGCTTTATCAGCCTTTTCATCAGTGGTATTGAGAAACGCAATCCGGAAGCTTTGATAGAGGCGGCTCGTCAGGAGTTCCGCGATCGAATGGCTCAGTATAATCTGGCGCTTGCTCAAATGGCAGGGATCGCCGAGCGTCTCAAGGCACAAATCACGATGAAAGCCAATAAGGCCAAGGACCTTGAAAGACGCATTATGGCCAATCACCAGGCGGGAAACCTTGAATTGGCCGGAAGTCTGGCACGCGAACTGCAGGAACTCCGTTCCGACCTGGAGACGGATACCCGGGAATTAAACGATACCGAAGAAGCATATCAAGGCAATCTCCGTCAGGCAAAAGTGGCTCAAAAAGAATTCGAAGATAAAATTCGCCGACTGGATAAGCAGTTATCGCAGGTCAAAATTAAGGAAGCTCAGGCCGAAGCGGCCAGCGCTTTGGGAAATGTGGCATTCAAAGTCGGGGATATGGGCGACACAATGAAAACGGTTGAGGAAGTGCTGGCCAAGCGGTATGAGGTTTCCGCCGGCAAGGCCAGAGTCGCCAAGGATATCGTCGATATAGAGCATGTTCGTGAAAAGGAAAATGAACGAAAGGCGCTGGAGCAGAATGCCTTGGCGGAATTTCTGGCAAGCCAGGGTATTCAGGCGGCGGCTGCGGCGCCGGCTCCAAAAGACTCGATTATGAATAAAGAAATAGGTCCCGCCCAACAAAGCGGTCAGGGAAGCTGAGTTATCTATTCCGGATGGATAGGATAACGGTGCGGGAGTTTAAATATTGAAACAGGGAAAGGATAAGGTGACTTATGGAATCGCAGGAACGTAAAATTACACCCTTTGGCATGATTATCTCGGTCTTATTGATTTTCGGGCTGGTCGGCCTCGGCGCCTATATGGTTTGGGATCGCTATATGGCTCAGCAAAAGTTGCCTGTCATGGGCGAAAACGCAGCGCCGCAAGCGGAAGCTGCCCGTGTTGAAGAGCCGGATACCACTGGCGTAACGACAGTTAAGGAATATAAATATGTTCCTGCCGAGCGTCTTTCGGCGGTTAAAGGTGTCAGTCAGTACAAGTGGGACGCCGATCAGAAGGTTCTTCGCTTTTCATACAATGTCTGGGCCGGATGGCTTCCCGTCATTGCCGCCAATAAGGGAATAAAACCCAATGACGAAAGCGTTTTCTTTAAGAAATATGGGTTTCGCGTTGAGATGGTTCTGATGGACGATCCGGTCACCGCCCGCGATGCCTTTGCCGCCGGTGAAGTGCATACCTTGTGGGGAACTGCGGATATGATTGTCCTTTTTGCCCCGGAACTCATCAGGGATTCGCGTACTTCGCCGCGTGTTGTTCAGCAGGTGGACTGGTCCAACGGAGGCGACGGTATTGTGGTGCGAAATTCAATCAAGTCCGTTGCGGATTTACGCGGCAAGACCATTGCGCTGGCTCAAAACTCGCCGAGCGAATACTATTTGACCTCGCTGCTGCTCAGCGCCGGCATGAAACCCGCCGATATTCGCGCTAAATATACGGCTACGGCATTCGAAGCCGCGGCGGCGTTTGTCGCGGATAAATCTGTGGATGCCTGCGTTTCGTGGGCGCCCGATATTTATAATATTCCTGATCGTGTTGCCGGAACGCGGATATTATGCAGTACCGCTGAATCCAATAAGCTGATCGCAGATGTGTATGCTGTTCGTGCGGATTTCGCCAAGGATCATCCTGAAGTTGTGGAAGGGCTTGTGGCGGGGATTTTCGAAGGTATGGATTTGGTTAAGGAAAAACCCGAAGAAGCCGCCAAATGGATGGCAGACGCCTTTGGAATGAAGCCCGAAGAAGTTATGGGTATGAGAAACGACGCCCATCCGACGAATTTTGCGGAGAATGTTCAGTTTTTCCTGAATGCTTCCAATCCTACCAATTTTGAACGCACCTGGCAGAATGCCAGCTATGTGTATCGGGAACTTGGCAGAATTAACAGTCCCGTGCCGTTTGATCAGGTAATGGACTTTACAGTCATTCAAAAGCTGCAAAAGGCGGGGACGTTTGATCATCAAAAAGATGAAAGCGTAGCGACCTTTACACCCGGCAGTTATAAAGTTATTCAGGCCGAGTCGCCTATTCTGACGCAGACAATTCGCATCAATTTTTATCCGAATTCGTCGAATCCCTATGAGGCTGCACGGGACAAATTCGGTAATGTTGTTTCGGGTAAATTATACGATCCCGGTGTGGACGCCACACTGGAACAGGTCGCTCGTTTATCCGGGCAATTTGACCGGGCCGTTATTTTGATTGAAGGCCATACGGATTCGAGCATGCAGGGACGCGTTCCTATGCAGGCCGTGAAGGATTTAAGCCTTGCCAGGGCAGAAGCGATCAAACAGTCGCTGATTGACAAATTTAAATTTGATCCGAATAAGCTTATCGTACAGGGGGTCGCCTGGGATAAACCGGCCGATTCGAAAGATCCGTTAAACCATGCGCTGAACAGGAGGGTTGAAATCAATGTCTATCCGCCCGAACAACAATAAGGGATCAGCCAGAAATCTGCCGGTCATTATTTTCGGCATTATAGTTGTTCTTGTGCTGATCAATCAATTGAACAGTCCCCAAAGGCACAGGCATGGCTCTACGCCTGTTTCGACGGGATCTGCTCCTGCGGTGACAAAGCCTGCCATGAATCCGCTTCTGGAGATGCTCAATGATTCCTCCGGGCAGATGAAAACTCCAAGCGAGGGCATTGCCATTGGTGTTGCTATTGACGTTTCCGGAAGTATGAACGACAGCGTCAAAGACACCGATGGGCTTGTACGACCCAAAATAGAAATTGCCCGCAGGTGTGCATTGGATATTTTAAAACAGGCCGACTCTTTTGCACGCGGACATGAGGATCAGCACATTGAAGTCGGGATATTTGAATTCAGTTCGCGTCAGAATCGGCCGTCATGCCGACAAGTGATACCGTTTGGTCCGATACAGACCGCCGCCGCCGACCAAGCTGTCAAGAGAATGCAGCCGGAGGGCGGAACTCCCATCGGTGATGCCATGATTACGGTCAAGCAGAAAATGAACGCCACAGCATTGAGCCGTCAGCATTTGCTTGTAATTACAGACGGCGAAAATAATCAGGGGTATGATCCCGGNNGATGTGGTCAATGCGCTTTCGAGAATGCCGGATGAAAAGCGAGCCAGTGTATATTTCTTTGCGTTTGATGTGTCGGCGGATAAATTCCGTCATGTACGGGACTCTGGCGGCTTGGTCATGGCGGCGTCCAATGGACAAGAACTGGAGCAAACCCTGGGTTATGTGTTAACCGGTAAAATTCTTGTCGAACAACCGGACGTTCCCGGGACGAATTAACGATGGCTATCCATGTTTTGAAAATTCGTACGCCGTTGCCCAAGTGGCTGGTCTTGATACTTGGAATGATTCCTATATCGCTGCTGCTGGGCGTATGGGCATGGACAACCTATGGCCCGGTCGAAGAGCGAACCATCAGTCCGACGATTCTGCCCAGTCCCCGGGAAGTAGTTCGCAGTATTCCCGAGTTGTTTCGTCGCGACTTGGTGAATCATACTCTGGCCAGTCTGAAACGCATTGGCTTGGGGTATTTGTTGGCGTTGGCGGTGGTCATTCCACTGGGAATTCTGATGGGGTCGCTCAGCCTTTTCAGGGCGTCTTTTACGCCGCTGACGACTGCCGCCGGATATATCCCCATTGCAACACTTGTCCCGCTTACATTGTCCTGGTTTGGGACCGGTGAACTGCAAAAGACGATATTTCTGGCGATGGCTTTTGGAATCTATCTTCTGCCTCTGGTTATTGCCGCCATCGATAAGGTTTCGGATGTTTATGTGAAAACCGCCTATACTCTCGGCACGTCCAATTTGCGTATCATTCTCCATGTGCTGATACCGATTTCTCTGCCGGATATCTGGAGCGCGATGCGCCTTGCGTTCGGCGTGGGCTGGACGTATCTGGTATTGACGGAAGTGATTGTAATGGAAAGCGGCTTGGGTTATCTGGTTCAGATATCTTTTCGACGCGGGCCGCGCGAACATATTTATCTGGTTATTCTGTTGATCACTCTGATTGCATGGGTTGCCGATATACTGTGGGATCGTATTGGAAAACTGCTGTTTCGCTACCGGGGGGCTGCTTGATGGATCAGAGTACAATGATTAATGCCACTTCGGCAGCCGCAAAAAGTAAGCCGCCGATCGTTGAATTTCGCAATGTAACGGTTCGTTTTGGATCATTTACGGCGGTCAATGATATCTCGTTTGCGATCGAAGACCTTCCGGGTGTGGGAGAGTTCATCAGCATTATTGGCCCCAGCGGGTGTGGAAAAAGTACAGTTCTGAATCTGATTGCCGGACTCCTGATGCCCACCGAGGGCGAGATTTTTGTAAATGGAACGCTTATCAACGGGCCGGGAAGCGACCGGGGAATGATATTTCAGCAGTACAGTTCGTTTCCGCATCTGACAGTGGTGGGCAATATTCTGTTCGGCCTGAAAATGAACCAAAAGCGTATAGCTCTGAATACTGCCCAGCGTCAGGAGCGTGCGATGGAACTGGTGCGACAGGTCGGTTTGCTGGGGCATGAAAAAAAATATCCCCATCAGCTTTCCGGGGGGCAGCGCCAACGCGTTGCGATTGCCCGCTCGCTGGCACTGGAACCGAGAATCCTGTTGATGGATGAGCCTTTTTCGGCGTTGGATGAGCCGACTCGTCTGGAAATGCAGGCGTTGCTGGTGGAGTTGTGGTATCGTGTGCAGCCGACTATCTTTTGCGTAACGCACAGCATTTTGGAGGCGGTTTACCTGGGGCAGCGCGTCTGGATATTTTCACATGCACCGGGGCAAATTGCGTATGATATTCGCGACTGCATTCCGCCATCGCAGGGATTATCTCCGCTGATTGCACAGGAACGGCCGGATTTTCAACATGCCGCACAAATTGTGACTGAGGCGTTTCGCAGAGTTTCAGAAAAAAATGACAACGTCATCCGTAAAGAAAAAAGAAAGGAGTTGTAGTCATGAAACAGATTACAAACAAATTTTCGAAAAAGGTTATTGAGTTTCTCAAGGACGAAAAGGGACTGGATGAAAAGGAAATCGCAAAATTAGTGGGAACGACGCCAAAATTCTTATCCGACATCATTAACGGCGACAAGGCTTTTAAGCAGAAGCAGTTGGATAAGATTCAGCAGGAGCATGATATCTTTTTAGCAATGGCTCCGGCGTTAGTCAGTGAACTGGTGGCGGCCAAGACAAAAACGGGACGGGATTTCGTCGCTGAAAAAACAAAGCAGGGCAAAACCATGCTTAAAAAAAGCACCAATGCCGCATTGCAGTTTATCTGCTCTTTGGCTGCTGAGCACTCTGACAAATCCTGAATAGTCCTCTGATTGGAAAACATCTTATAGCGTGAATATTCATCTTCCGGGGCAGATCCGACATAGTTTGCCTTCTCGGCAGAACGAGAAACTTGCTATGGCGGATAAGCCCCTCAGATGTTTCTTGGGTTATTCCAGTTCTGTGTGCTCAATGTTCCAGCCGTCCATGCTTACTTTCATCTTTTTTGCGGCGTCTTTTTTGCTGCATTTGATTGTCACCGTCTTTGATTCTCCCGGCAAAAGCGAGAGATAATTATCACTATAATAGGCCGGCAGGATTCGCTGTCCGGTTTCAACATCGCGAAGGATAAGCTGTGTCATTAGCGCAACGGTATTGCTGTTATTGACAAGCTGAACCTCCGCGGCAATCTTACTGTCGCTGCCGGAGACAAACAAAGCGGTACCGTTCAGCTTAACCGTCGGCATTGAGTCCAGTGCTTTTAGATCGCCTTTTTCTTTGCCCAACCAATACAGATTCTCCGACAAAACACGGCCGTCATCGTCGGACCATTTCAGTTTCACAAAATAGGCGGACGGAAGAGAATCGGGCCATTCAATCGTAAATCCTTTGGTGCAGAGATTGGCGGCGGCAGTGACAGGCACGTTCTTTTCCCACAGAACAGAAGCGTCAAGCCCCAGAATTGCTGCAGCAAGATTGCCGGTCACCGGCCCGGCCGTGTGATTAATTGCTTCGACTGTCCAGTCCGTGCGGCAAAGCTGAACATGGAGCGGCTCATTGGCCTTCTTGGAACCGAAATAAGCACCGTCGGTACCAAACCAGTAGTCATAAATTTGCCAGACCGTACTGGGCCATGCCGGGTGGCTCATCCAGAGAATTACGCCGCTGCAATCATTCCAAAGCTTGTGGTTGCAGCCTTCAAATATTGCACGATACCCATCATAGTTTATCATTTGGGCTTTGCGGCAGTAATCATCCAGTGTATTGGCGGGACCATAATTGTCTTCAATCGCCTTGGTGTATTCATCGCGATACTGGTTACCCTGCGGACAAAAATCATGATAGGCCCAAAGGCTATCAATCGGCCACGGTTCATGATCGCCCGCGGCCATCCGCATACTCTCGGCGCTGGGTACGGAAGGCATTCCTATTTCTGTTTTAAAGCCATGGTTTAAATCTGCAAAATACCGAGCCGGTTCCATATATTTATAAGGGCCGCCGCCATTAACCCCGACATCGGAGGAATGCGGCTGATAAAATCGAGTCCCATCCAGGCGGGTCGTCAGCTCACGCATTCCATCGTCCAATTCTTCGGGAGGCATCCCTTCATTGCGCCCGCACCAGATGGCAATCGATGGATGGTTGCGATAGCGCAAAACCACATCTTGTACATTATCCAGGAACAGCTTATGGTTGTCGGGATTCGGGCCGTCTCCGGGATTGGCAAGCCAGAAGTCATTCCAGATCAGAACGCCGTATTCATCGCAGAGATCATAGAATTGCTCACAGGTCGTCATGCCGATCCAGTTTCGAATCATATTCAGATTTGCTTCATGGTGCAGACGAACCGCCGCCTCCAGCCGCTCAGGTGTAAGACGCATCAGCATTTCCGGGTATCCCCAGTTGCCGCCGCGGCAGAGGATTCGCTGACCGTTGACGCTCACTTCCAACTCATTCGGCTGCCCCTGAGCATTGCATTCTTTCACTTTCGTCCATCGTGTTCCATCCGTCGAAACCTCAATGGCGAACTGCTTTGCATAAGCAGCTTCCCAAGAGAGCTGCACCTGATCGACGGTGTGAACCGATCCTAAATCTGCACACAGCCATTCCGGCTGGTTCATTTTCGAAGCCCATCGAGTTTCCGGATTACCATCTATTGCATGAGCGGCGGGGTGTTCTTCGCTTTCAATTGTTGATGCTGTCACCGATCCGCTGCGGGCCAGATCCGTCGCCAGGTCGCGACTGTTCATCACTGAAAAGGTATAAAGTGAAAATCCAAACTTAGTTCCGCGTTCACGGCAATTCAATCGCACATAGCGAGCCTGAACCGGAGAAAAATCGATGACCTCTAATAACTTGGGAAGCAGCTTGTTCCCTCGATACGAAAGCTCTCGCACCCCAAAACGCATAGAATGCGTATCGCTGATAATCTGGTCGACCTCTGCGGAAAGCAAGAGCGTATACAGCGACTGCTCGCCATACCCCACAGGCCACCATAGCTTCGGATTTTTCAGCGTCATCTGGGGATGACTTTCGGGTGTAAATTTCGCTTCGACTATCGTATGTGCCGGCACTGTCATGTGTTGTGAAACGACGACCTTCTCAAACTCGGCTCGAACCACAACATTCTGTTGACGATCCGAGTCATTGCGGATTGGAACCGTAATCCGAATAGCCGCTTGTGTAGTATCCGGCAGCGGCAAATCCGTAATAATCTGTGGATTTTCAATTATCACCCACCCTGTACGGCGAACCCTAACCTCATTCCAAATGCCGATACCGCGGTCGCGCACCGGCGCCATCCAGTCCCAGCCGATGCTGGCTAAGAACGTCGGGCTGTCTTTGCCCAAAGCTCCGCCGTTATAGAGCCAATGTTGTTCACTTTTCTCAAGCGGAATCCCGGGATGCGCCGGAGGAATAATACGCACACCCAGAATATTTTTGCCGGTCGTATTCAACGCTTTGGTGATATCAAATTTCCCCCGTATAAAGGCCCCCTCGATGACTCCCAAGCGACGTGAATTAAGCCATACTTCCGCGAGATGGTTAATGCCGTCAAACTCAATCCAAAGCCGCTGTCCATCCTGCTTCCATGTTGACGGGATTGCCAACTCAGTTCGATACCACCAGGCATGACGGCATAGTGAATCAGGAATGTGCAGGTTGTTCAATCCGATGGTCGGCTCCGGAAATACTTCCTGCTCAACCAATGTGGTCAATACTGTCCCCGGAACCGTTGCATTGTACCAGGCAGAGGTGTCCAGCGTTTCATCGGTTATCTGGACAGCATTAAGTCCCGCCCAATCCTCGCGCATTAGTTCCCATCCGCGATCAAGAACAAGTGCGTTGTCCTGTGTGACGACGGTTGCGGGTACCGGCTTGACCTTTGACTTGCGGCGAAGTTTCCAGTTGTCACCTGCGGCACGAGGACTTTCACAGGTCCCCATCACCTCCAGCTCATTGATGCCGACGCCGCACATTGGATGGGATCGCTGATGAATTGTCACGCGTACAAAGCGTGCTTTGGTGGGTTCAAGGTGGATAACTTCGGTGTCTCCGGCACCCATGGTCGTCATATAAACCCTGTTCCAGTTCTGACGATCCGTAGATAAAAAGACCGAATAGGCTAATCCGTATGCGGCAACTTGTTCACCGCCGTATAGAGCCGAAGTTCGAATCTCTTCAAAAACAGGACGATCTGCACGGCTGGCCCATCGCAAACGAATACTGTCAATTTTGCATAATCCCTGAAGATCTACTGTCAGCCAGTCGCCGGTTTCAAAAGAGCCGGCCGTATTATTCGAGGGCGCTATCGTTCGCGAAGAACGCCACTCGGTATCCGCTTCCCCGTCAACGGAAAATTCTGGAACGGTTGGATAATGACCAACGGAAGAGGCGGTTACGGGGCGATACAAGGCCAGGTTTTCCGCTTCGGCGAGATTTGCGTTCATTCCCATGGCCAATGCGTTGCCCACTGCAAAAACCATGATATAGACGCAGACGCATAAACCGAATCCCTTGTTCTGCCTTGGTTTTTTTGTGTCAGTCATTTTCATTAATCCTTTTTTCTCAGGTTTGCGATCAGCGTTTATCTTAGAGTACCTCTAATCATGCTGCGGTTATTTTACCATCCCGTCTGGTTTTCCACTATAGTGATGTTTTGCAATTGCTTATATCAATACCGTAGCACTGATACGTCGATTTCTTAGTCCTTTGCAGACAAAGGGCAACGTCGGTTTTTTTTGAACCTCCCGCCATAATCCAAAACAATGCGACAAAGGTTTTTTGTAGTAGCTATAACAGACCCCTATTGGGTAGTATGTAGAATAGTAATAAGTTGCCATCAGCGTCACCTGTTCATCATAAGACTCGTACGGCCACCACCTTAAAACTTCAATCGTTTTAAAGTGTATATATTCATGGTGAGGATCGGTATATTTCCCCATTGATTGGTTTTCTCGACAAATTTTTCGTCAGCAAAGTTGAGTACAAATTCTTGATTATCCGAGGATTAGATGGTACTGTGTGAGAGTAATAAGAGCTGTCGTTGTTAAGCTTTACGTGTTCTGGAACCGTAACAATAAAAAAATCAGAAAGAAAGATACTGCCATGAACTTAAAACATCCTGTATTAGTATTCTTTTGCATCATGCTCCTGTCTTCCCTGATACTGCTGACGTCTTGTCACCATGCCGCCTTCACTGACCGGCAGGCCGCAGCACCTCTGTCCGACTACATCCGCCCGCTTATCGGCACACACGGCGAAGGAAATGTGTACCCCGGCCCGTCAGCGCCGTTCGGCATGGTTCAGCTCAGTCCGGATACCGACAAGGTGCTTTGGGCAACCGCTTCCGGCTATGAGTACTCCGACCCGACAATTCTCGGATTCAGCCTGACGCATCTGTCCGGCACCGGCATTCCCGATTTGGGCGACTTTTTGTTCATTCCCCAGGTAGGCCAGCCGGCGTTTGTCTCCGGTGCCAAGGAAAAGCCTGAAGAAGGCTACCAGTCTGCATATTCCCATGACGATGAAGTTGCCTCGGCCGGTTATTACAAAGTCAAACTTCAAAAGTCCGGCGTAACCACCGAACTGACCGCAACCACTCACGCGGGCATTCTCCGCTTTACATTTCCGGCCAGCGACGAGGCGTCCATTATGACTGATCTGGCCCATGTCCTCAGCGGCGGACGCTGGCGGATTGCGCAGTCTCATGTCCGCATCGAAGATCAAGCCACCGTCACCGGCTTCCACATTGTCAACGGCTGGGCCAAAGAGCGTCACCTGTTTTATGCCGCCCGGTATTCCCGCCCCTTCGATGAAGGGCTGATTATCAGCAACGGAAAGCCGGTTATTTATGACAGCCACGCCAATTACCGTTTCCGCAGCCGGCGTGAAGCGGCCGGTACGGATTTGCGATTCCTGGCCAAA
Source organism: Mageeibacillus sp. UBA5770 (assembly GCA_002418705.1). The sequence continues at coordinate 35,969 of DIEQ01000012.1, forward strand.
TACAAAACCGCCCCCAATGAAGTCATTCAAATCAAAGTCGCTGTTTCCACCGTCAGCGCCGCCAATGCCCTTCAAAATCTCGATACGGAAATCCCCGGCTGGGATTTTGACAAAGTCGTCAGTGACACCTGCCGCAAATGGGACAAAGAGCTTGCCCGCATGACGATTGAAGGCACGCAGCAGGAAAAGGAAACTTTTTACACCGCCCTGTACCATGCGTTTCTGACACCCAACACGCACCAGGACCTTAACGGCCAGTACCGCGGCTTCGACCAGAATATCCATACGACCGATGGCTTTACCAAGTACACCATCTTCTCGCTGTGGGATACCTACCGCGCCACCCACCCGCTTTTTGCATTGATCCAGTCACAGCGAAACTCCGATATGGTCAATTCCATGCTGGCCCACTACGACCAGAGCGTAGACCATCTTCTGCCGGTCTGGGAGCTGCAGGGCAATGAAACATGGTGCATGATCGGCTATCACGCCGTGCCCGTCATCGCCGATGCCTATCTGAAGGGCAACAAAGGCTTTGATCCGCAGCGTGCCTATACCGCCATCAAGACGGCGGCGATGAATCCTGATTATGATGCCGTGGCCGACTACGCTAGACTGGGCTGGGTTCCTTTTGACAAAGAAAATGAAGCCGTGTCCAAAACGCTCGAATACGCCTATGATGACTACACCATTGCACAGATGGCCAAGGCACTCGGCAAGACGGAGGATTACACTTACTTTATGAAACGTGCAGGCTTCTATAAAAATATTTATGATCCTGAGACGGGCTTTATGCGCGGCCGCGATTCTGCGGGTAACTGGCGGACTCCCTTTGACCCGCAGGGATTTGTTCAGGGCGGCGATTTTACCGAAGGCACCAGTTGGCAGTACAGTTGGTATGTTCCCCATGATGTGCCCGGCCTGATCAAGCTGATGGGTTCAAAAGAAGCTTTCTGCAACAGACTTGACCAGCTTTTTGCTCTGGAATCCGTCGAGAACGGGGACAAAGAGGTGGACGACATTTTTGGACGCATTGGTGAATACTGGCACGGAAATGAACCGAGCCATCATATCGTTTATCTCTACTGCTATGCGGGTCAGCCCTGGAAGGCACAACAGCTTTTACATACCATTGTCAAGACCCAATATGGCAATCAGCCTCATTCACTGACCGGTAACGATGATTGTGGCCAGATGTCGGCCTGGTATATCTTTACCTGCATGGGTTTCTATCCGGTCGCTCCGGCCAGCGATTTCTATGTCATCGGAGCACCGCAGATGAAAACGATCACCATGCATCTTTCCGGCGGAAAGACCTTTACCATGACTGCCGAAAATCTTTCTGACCAAAACATCTACGTGCAGTCTGTCCGCGTAAATGGCAAAGATTGGAACAGTCCTTTCCTGCCTTTCAGCGAATTAAAGAACGGCGGCACCCTTAATTTTGTAATGGGGCCAAAACCCAATACCCAGTGGGGTGTCCTCGCAGACTAAACGTTTCCCGTGTGAAGCAGTCTATGTCTTTTGGGGCAGAGAATTTCCGCGATGCGTTTCTTTAACATATTGAAATAACAAGATGATTGGAGAATGAAAATGCTTAATCGGAGACGACTCGTTTGGCGTTGCGTTCTCACTGTGGTTGTTTTTCTCTGTGTTCCCCAGGCTGCACAGGCGGTAAGCCGACTGGATCCGGCGGCACTGAAGCAATGGCAGGATCGCCGATTCGGGTTGTTTATTCACTGGGGTCCGGTCAGTCTGACCGGCAAGGAGATCGGCTGGGCGCGCGGTCAGGAAATACCGATTATCGAGTACGACCAGCTTTATACGAAATTTAATCCCGCACAATTCGATGCCGACCACTGGGCACAGGTTGCCAGTGATGCCGGGGTGCAGTATGTTGTGCTGACGACCAAACACCATGATGGATTCTGTCTGTGGGACACCCGGCAAACCGATTATAATATCATGAATACGCCCTTAAAGCGGGATGTTGTTAAAGAGCTGGCCGCGGCCTGCCGCAAAAAGGGCATTGCATTCGGCACTTATTATTCGACGTGCGACTGGCATCATCCTGATTTTCCCCTGACAAGCCCCGGCGGCAAGGTCCGGCGTGAAACCCACAATCTCGATCGCTATACGGAGTACCTCAAGGCACAGGTCAAAGAGCTGCTGGTCAACTATGGACCGCTGTCAACTATCTGGTTTGATGTGCCTCAGGAATTCGACACCGTCAGAGGACAGGAGCTTGTCGATTTTGTCCGCGCCATCCAACCCGACATTGTGATCAATGACCGAACCGGTGCCAAAGGTGATTACAGCACTCCCGAACAGCGGGTCGGAGGGTTTGACCGTCAGCGTCCGTGGGAAACCTGTATGACCATCTGTCAACAATGGGCATGGAAGCCCGACGACACAATGAAGTCGGTGAAGGAATGTATCCAGACACTGCTGTACACCATCGGAGGCGACGGAAACCTGCTGTTTAACGTTGGTCCCATGCCGGACGGCCGGATCGAGCCTCGGCAGGTCGAGCGGCTGCAGGAAATGGGCCGTTGGGTGAAACGCTATGGCGACGGCATTTACGGAACACGCGGCGGACCGTTTATGCCCGGCCAATGGGGCGTGTCAACCTGTAAGGACGACAAGATTTTTCTGTATGTGATGGAATGGCCCGAACAAGGCCCGCTGCTATTGCCGGCAGTTATGGTAGACATTGCCGACGCGAAGGTTCTTGGCGGCGGATCGATAGATCTTCAGCGGACAGAGGAAGGTATGGCTGTCAATGTCCCGAAAGAAAATCGCGATGACATTGCTACAGTGATTGAATTGACCGTAAAAAGAACGGCCTATGACATCAAGCCGTGTCGTGTTTCTATCAGTCGTTCGTTGGCGTTTGCAAAAAATGCGATCGCTTCCAATACCTATATGAACAATGCCGAGTATGCACCTGCTCAAACTCTGGACGACGATCCCCGGACGCGTTGGGCAACAGATGCAGGCGTTACATCGGCATGGCTTCAGATCGATCTGGGCAGTGAAAAGACCGTTGCCGGTGCAATGATTGATGAACACGACTGGAACCGCGTTAATAAATTTGAGCTTCAGTATCTGGGCGGCTCGGAGTGGAAGACCGTTTATACCGGAACTACGATTGGGGCCAAGAAGTATTTGACGTTTCAGCCGGTTCAGGCCCGTCTTTTCCGGCTTAATATTCTGGATTCTTCGGAGGGGCCGACGATTTGGGAAGTGCAGTTGTTTGAGGTTAACCGGAAACCATCGCTGGACCTTAATATCCGGTAAGGGAGTAATGGAATGAATAAAATAACACTGCGACTAACAACTCTTCGGCTGGATTATTATGAACATACCGGTGAGGCATCGTTGCTCCATGATAATACTATCCGGCATAATGGAGGTTAATTGAGAAGGTGAGAGGATGACTCAAATGCTCCAAAACTCAATCGTTACGGTAGGAATCTGCCCTTGCTGGGATAGAACGTATTATATTGACGGTATTGATTGGGGCCAGCATGAGAATATTCAATCACAAAACTGTGTCCCGGCCGGAAAAGCGCTGAATATCTCCAAGGCCTTGAGTGGATTGGGGGTCAGTAGCAGGGCCGCCGGTCTATGGGGACAGTCTGATTGCCCACAGGTGCTGCACTATCTGTCAATGAACTATCCTCATATTGAACCTCATTTTTCAGTCGTTCTTGGCCAAACCAGAACGAATGTGACAATCGTCGATACCCGAAACAGAAGAGAGATCCATCTGCGGGATCAATGTCAGCTTGTCACAAAAAATTCATTGGAACAACTTGGAAATGATCTTGCAACTATGACCTCCGCATCAATAGCGGTGTTTTCCGGTTCTATGCCGGAAACCTTCATGCCCGAGATTGTGTCGATAATGGCAATGTTTCGTAACAGTGGAACGCGATTAATCGTAGATACCTCCGGTCCCGCACTGGAAGCCATTGTAAAACAGGGAACAGCTTATCTGATCAAGCCTAATTTTCAGGAACTTTGCCAATTAGTGGGGCGAAACATTGACAATCAAGTCGATTCAATTATCCATGAGGCCCGATCTCTGTGTGATTTAGTCCCGGTCATTCTCGTCAGCAGAGGGGCTGATGGGGCTTTGCTTGTTACCCAAAAAGAAGCAATGGAGTGCAAAATAAAAGATAACTTTCAACAGAAAACCATCAACACAGTGGGATGTGGTGATTATCTGCTTGCGGGGTATCTTTCTCAGGTTGATTCCGACGATCCGGCAAAAGCTCTGTTGACCGGAGTTAAGGTTGCTGCCGCAAGAGCATGGGGTTTGTCGGAAATGATGGACTGGAATCAAACTATCGAATCTTTTGAGATAGACATCAGAAAGTGTTGAAATGGCACCGAAATGAAAACAATAAATCAGGAAAATTCACCACCTCTTTGTCTGCTCGACTCTCACCCACCTGTGCTTGTGCTTCCGGTTGACACAGGGATTGATTTCAAGTATACTGAGGCTTAGTTCATTTTTGCTTTCAAACAGAAAGCATTGAAAGGATTCAATACCATGATTAGTCAAGTAAACAAAAAGGGAACAGTACGTTTTGTCTATAGTCCTGATGGACCCGTCAAACAAGTCTGCTTGGCAGGCAGTTTTAATAATTGGCAGCCTGCGTCGATGAAGAAGCAAAAAAACGGTGTGTATGCTCTCGAATTGAAAATGCCAAAGGGACAGCATGAATATAAATTTGTTGTCGATGGAGATTGGCAATCCCATCCCGAGAATGCTGACACCGTTCAAAATGCTTTAGGGACGGTTAATTCCGTTGTGATTGTAGGATAACTTAATCCTCCACTAAGCACGTTATCGTTCTAACAAAGAGACCCAAAAGCCTATAAAGACGATTTCTTGCAGGCCAAAGGGAGTTTGTTGTCTCAGTTTTATTTCCATGTTTCAAACTCCAGAAAATCGATTTTCCGTAAAGATGGAAATGTTGGCCAAGTCGACGGTGCCCCGATCACACATGTAAAGATACAAGTACCTCAATCAGGAGTGATGGAAACATCAGAGAATAGGAGGTCATCTGGGCTGAAACCGCTGCTTCATAAGTCCTAAGATTGGTATCATTCAATTTTCTTGTCCCGATATAAAAAGTAGCTATAATGCCAATGAAATCAGTTGATCTCCACAAAAGAGGATAAGATTATGCTGAAATTGGTTTTATGTCTTCTCGCGGCAGTTTGCTTGTTTTGTTTCTGCTCCTGTAAACCGAAAGAATCGGAACACAAGCCGCCATCACCCTCTGTGCCGCAAGTTAAATTCCATACGTTTACGATGAATGATATTGAGGGTACGCCTGTTCCTCTCTCGACGTATAAAGGGAGGGTGCTTTTGGTTGTCAATGTTGCCAGTAAATGCGGTTTTACCAAACAATACGCTGGATTACAGCAACTCTTTGAAAAATATAAGGACCAGGGATTTGTCATCCTGGGATTTCCTGCCAATAATTTCGGCAGTCAGGAACCGGGGACTGATTCTGAAATCAAAACGTTCTGTACCACACAATTCGATATTACGTTTCCGCTTTTTTCAAAAATATCTGTCAAGGGGCAGGATATTCATCCTCTGAATCAATACCTGACCGACCCTCAAGAGAACGGAGAGTTTGGCGGGCCGATTACCTGGAATTTCAACAAATTTTTAATCGGAAAAGATGGAAAAACGATGGGCCGTTTCGAATCAAAGGTTGATCCTTTAGAGACTCAGTTATTAAATGCGGTGGAAATGGCATTGGGACAATAGAACAAAGGAGGATGAGACGATGATGTACAAAGTGGAAAGTTTTATTGCTGCGGCGGAAAAGCATATGGCATCGGACATCCATTTGACGACCGATGAGCATCCTCGCATGAGAATTAACGGCAAGCTCAGAATAATAGGAGGTGAAGAGACTGTTCTAAGCGGAGAAAACATTTTAAACATAATCCAGTCCACTCAGCAGGGCAGCCAATTGGAACGATGTACCAGGCTTCTCCAGGACAACGGGTCTGTTGATTATTCGTATGAGATGTCAATGGGCAGCAAACCTCTTAGATATCGATGCCAGGTCTATCGTTCCATGGGAAAATTTTCTATTGCAATGCGGCGGATCAGGTATGAGATTCCGACCTTTGAACAATTGAACCTCCCCCACATTTATGAAACCGTCATCAAGAATGCCGAACAGAAGGGGATCATCATCGTAGGCGGTGAAACCGGAAGCGGAAAATCATCGACGTTGGCGGCCATGATCGGCTACATTGCCAAACGTGCGGATAAACACATCGTCACCATTGAAGATCCGGTGGAATATTTATTTCGGGATGCAAAAGGACTGATACATCAGAGGGAGCTGGGCCTGGATTTTCCGGATTATGCAGAAGCGCTTCGCGCTGTCCTGCGCGAAGATCCGAATATTATCATGGTAGGAGAAATGAGAGATGCCGAAACGGTTCATGCGGCGATAAAAGCTGCCGAGACAGGACATCTTGTGCTCACCTCTCTTCATACTGCTACGGCGGGCTGGACATTCAGCAGGATACTGAATTTCTTCAAAGAGGCTGAACACGATGCGGTCAGGCTCAATCTGAGTTATAATCTTCTGGCGATCATGAACCAGATGCTCTTGCCTTCTGAACAGGAATCGGTTGGCCTTATTCCGGCAACAGAAGTGTTTATCAACACTCCTGCTGTCAGGCAGTACCTTAAAGAAAAAGAAAAGGAATCCCAGCTCTCGGATGTCATAAAAGAAGGTCACGATGGGATGCATAGCTTTAATATGTCTTTGGCGCGATTGATTAAAGAAGGCCATATTGGGATTACTCAGGCAAAGACCTACTCCCATAACCCGCAGGAACTTGAAATGCTTGTTAAGATTACGGAAAACAGGTAAAGTCAGATGGCAGCTCACATACCCACACGCGACGAAGCATTTGCTCTCCTTCGGCAATTCAATTCTGATGACAGCCTGATCAGGCATGCGCTTGCGGTAGAGGGAGTCATGCGGCATTTCGCACAAAAATACGGTGAAGATTCAGAAAAATGGGGAATAATCGGGCTTGTCCATGACTTGGATTATCAACAGTTCCCCGACCGGCACTGCACAAAAACGGCCGAGATTCTGATCGCGCATAGTTGGCCGGAAGACTATGTCCGAGCGGTCGTGTCGCATGGCTGGGGAATCTGTTCTGATGTGGAACCGAAGGAAATAATGGAGAAAGTACTCTACGCGGTGGATGAGTTAACAGGGCTGGTCGCTGCAACGGCACTGGTCAGACCTTCCAGGTCAGTACTGGATATGGAGTCTAAGTCAATAAAGAAAAAATGGAAAGACAAGTCGTTTGCCGCGGGGGTCAACAGGGATGTCATTCAAAAGGGGGCAGAGATGCTCGGGATGGACCTGGCGGATCTGTTCCAGGAAACAATCGCAGGGATGCGAAAGATTGCTCAGGAAATAGGGCTTAAGGGGGAAGGCTAAAAAAAAGGCGGTGGAAAAGCATTTTTTCATTAACAACAGGATTTGACAGGAGTATTGATAAAACAATAAAAACAATTTGGTGCGATAGAACACGGTGCAGGCAATGCGGGGGAATCTATGACAACATCAGGCAAGGGACACCTGTATGTTGTCAATCCACATTCCTACGCCGATATCCTGAAATTGGAGTGCAACAGCCATTGGGCGATCAATGCCATTTCTGCTCGAACATTGAAGCCCTGTTTATTTTCACAAATAAAAAAAAGCCGCAGGTTTTCATCCTGCAGCTTTAGGCATCTCGAATAATACGTGTGGTTATGCCCGTTTTCGCCCGACGAGCAACAGACTGCCAAGGCCCAGAATTAGCAGGGTGGTCGGTTCCGGAATGGGCAGGATCGACGCATCGGTTGCGCCTTCAAAGCTTCCCCGGAAATCGGTAACGACACCGGTATTAAAGTTATAGAGAAGGGTAATTAAGTTCCCTTGGCTTGATCCGGAAGGGATTTCTGACAGCAGTGTGCCTGAATCCAGCGTTACCTCTCCCGGTCCCGACGCCAGAATTGCACCGCCAAACATAAGGGTCAGTGGCAGGTAGTGAACTTGGCCGCTTAGCAGAATAGTGCTTGCATTGTCTGCAATAATATACGAGCCGTTGCCCAAAGTGCCGGTGACCCCGTTACTGGAGATCAGGTTGGCCGTGAATTGGAACGTAGCGTTCGAATACGAAGTCCAAGTGTCGTCGCTATAGTGGATAACTAAGCTTATGGTATCGTTGAGGGTAAGCGTCCCAGAGTCATAAGTAGTATTAATGTCACTTCCATTGATCGATGTGATAAACGCTGCCTGTGTCGGAACAACTAACAAAGCCGCCAGAAGCAGTGCAAAAGCATGTAATTTCAACATATTGCCTCCATAAATAGGTACACAAAAAACATTTTTTACAATTATCCGGTACAAAGCTATATATCTTATAATTCGTAACGTCACTTTACAAAAAAACACAGATGTACTTAATAAAACTCAAAGTTTTGTCATATTTCTATGCAGAACTCTGGAAAAATTTCCGGAAACATAGAGCTTTTTCTGGTTTCTATGGACAAAAAAGCAGGGAATACCGAGTACTAATAGGGAATTGATGTCAAGATATGCTTTTTTGAAGATAAACAGGATGTATAAAGTGTCTATGTGGAGGTTGATTTTTTGGCAATAGGTCATCCTGTTTATTGAATTAGGATATCTTTTGTGGTATAATGATAAGCCTGAGCTGTATTTCGCTTCCGAGAAGTACCGTGCTTATATGGGGTCGTTAATGATTCGTAAAATCTGTCCAGTCATAGCTGTACTTGCCCTATACTGTTTTGTGCAGGCACGTCCGCTTAATATTATCATTGTAACCAGAAATAATAGTTCGGAAGGCGGTTACGCCGAGTTTCTGCAAGACATTTATCTGGACAATGCTCAAGTGGAAATCGATTCCAATCGATACAACGAGCCTCTCAGCGACTCCAAAAAACTACAACTCAGCCAGGCGGATTTGATTATCGTCTCCAGCGACAATGCTGGCGGAGATTACAACGGCGACTCCGCCTTCTGGGCCGCATTGACCGTTCCTATTCTATGCCACAATATCGCCATATGTCGAAGCAATGACCACACGAACTGGGACTGGTTCGGCTGTGATAGAACCACAGTCCCGATTGCTGAGTTGCATCTGACGGCCCCCACTGACCCTGTTTTCAACGGCATTGATCTTATCGACGGAACGATACCCCTATTCGGATCTTCCTTTGACTTTTCCGTACCG
>DIEQ01000041.1:0-39701 GCA_002418705.1 Mageeibacillus sp. UBA5770
ATTCAGGAGTAAGCTCATATTGAATAAGTAATTCCGATATCGCCTTTGGAAGCCGCCTGTAATAGTCAGAGGCAAAAGCGCACTGACGAGGTTCACAATATATCTCCGGGCAGGGACAAAGGCTTTCTTTTGCCTGCAGCGTAATGGAACGCATGATAAGTCCTCTGTCACGCAGATCATTAATTGCTTTTGACGCAACGGTGCGTGTTGACGTTTTTGCCGTTAAATAGAAAATTCTGTCGCATTTACTGTGACCAAGACTCTTAATGGCAGGGTAGAGAGTCGATATGGTTTTTCCGATACCTGTAGGAGCCTCTACGAAAAGTGCAGAGCGGTGAGCTACAGTCGATACAACTTCCTGCATGAATACTTTCTGGCCCGGTCTTAAGCCCTGGTACGGAAAGATCAGGGCTTTTATGGACGCATCCCTGCGTTTCTGGTATTTGACCAGATCACGTGCAAATGTGATGTATGAATCACATGTCCATGTAAAGAATTTAGAAGCTTCGCTGCGGTCTACCCATTTCTTTTCCTCAACATATTTGAGAGTTTCAACGGATACATAACGCAGGGATACAAAAATGCCCATGCGGTTTGGATACATCTCGAAAAACATATGGGCATACAGCATCGACTGCGCCCAGTGAACAGGCTGGAGTATTTCGGATATATCCGAAAAATCACCTGCGCAGGACTTGATTTCTATAAGGGTAACTTCTTCTGATTCGCTTTGTACTAAAGCATGAAGAACACAGTCAGCCCGGCCGCGAACGGCAAGAATGATGTCAGAAGCTTCACGTTCCGCTGACAGACTGACTTCCGTTTCGACAGAAGACGCCTGGTATTGCTTTTTTAAATCAGCAAATACTTTTGTATGCAGCCGCGTTCCTTCCACACCCGAAATCCCGGAGAAGGAAACCGATGACAGGCCGCCAGTGCGGTGAACATGCTCGGCAAGAGCTCTGACCGAGATTTCAAATCGGGAAGTTTCCTGATTATCCTGTGTCTTCGTCATTGATTACGCTCCGGTTCGAAACGAAAACAGCCTCTGAGGTATTCCCTCAGAGGCTGTAGCTTGGTGCGGGAAACAGGACTTGAACCTGCACGATCTTTCAATCACTAGCACCTGAAGCTAGCGCGTCTGCCAATTCCACCATTCCCGCGGAACAGATGTAATAATACTAGATGAAAAGAAAAAATGCAAGGGCTGAAAACTATTATTACGCAAAAAATCGCAAGGATGTATTTGAACCGATGCAAGGAATTTTCAAAACAAAGGGGTATTCACTCAATCCTTGAAATGAAGTATTATTTTAGGTGAGAAGACACTTAAACAGTGTTTGCTGTTTATAATTATCATAGACTGTTTATGCAGCATGAAAGCGAGAAAAACAGTGAATACGAAGCATGATATTGATTCAATATCTCATAACAGCCATAAACACCGGAAACTAACCAGTGCTTTATCCATTATTATTTTTATCTTAATGACAGTTCTGGCCTTTTATTATATTGGCAGGCCGATGCTGGCTTTTGTATCAGAACCTGAAAAATTCAGGCTATGGGTAACAGAAAAAGGTCTTCTGGGTAAAGCTGCATTTATCGGCATGATGGTTATACAGGTAATATTTGCCATCATTCCCGGGGAACCGCTTGAGATTGGGGCCGGTTATGCATTTGGAATATGGGAAGGAACACTTCTTTGCCTGTTAGGGCAGATGATCGGCAGTATTATTGTGTTTTTGTTCATCAAATATGTCGGAATCCGGGCTGTTGCAGCTTTTTTTTCGAAGGAAAAGATTCAGTCGCTCCGGTTCCTTAAGCATCATGATCAACTCGACATGCTCGTCTTCATTCTCTTTTTTATACCGATGAAGCTTAAAACCTTTCGGCATCCTTATTTATACAAAAATTACCAAAAGGCATGAAAAATGATACAATGGAAAATAGTATTATGATAATCGAGGAATATTTGTATGCAGAATAGCCGTAAGATTTTAGAGTTCCACAAATATATTTCCGGCCGCAAGGTTGCCGTTCTCGGAGTCGGTATTTCCAACAGGCCGCTTATTCGATATATCCATTCTCTCGGGGCTGTCATAACAGCTTTTGATGCTCTTCCTGAGAATGATCCGGTTCTCCAGAAATCACGGATTTCCTTTGAAGAAGAGGGGATCTTTCTCAGCTGGTCATGCGGTGAGAATTATCTTGCGGCTCTTCCCGAAGGTGAATTTGACCTGATATTCCGTACGCCCAAAATGAGGCCTGACGTTCCTGAAATTATTTCCGCTGTAGCGAAGGGATCCATTCTTACTTCAGAGATGGAAGTTTTTATGGATCTGTGCCCTGCCCGGATATTTGCAGTAACCGGCAGTGACGGGAAGACGACTACAACCACTCTGATTTCACTCATTCTTAAAGAAGCGGGATATACGGTCTTTGTAGGCGGTAATATCGGTACGCCGCTTCTTGACCAGATAGACAAGATACTGGACACGGATATGGTTGTTCTTGAACTGTCATCTTTTCAGCTGCTCACTATGAGAAAAAGTGCCGATGTAGCTGTTGTTACGAATATTACTCCGAATCACCTGGATTATCACAGGGATTATCAGGAATACATTGATGCTAAAATGAATGTTTTCCTTACACAGTCTTTTTCCGGCCGTCTTGTCCTGAACGGAGAAAATGAAATTACGCGGGCGATATCTTCCGATGCCAGGGGCAAAGTCTCTTATTTTACCTGGGATCCTCGTAAAAGCCTCACCGCTGATACAATGACCGACGCAAGACCATCCGGATTATTTGATCATGCATATGTTAAAGATGGGATCCTGACTTATTACTCCGAAGGAATCGAACACAAAATTGTAGCTGCCAATGATATCGTCATACCCGGTGACCACAATGTCGAGAACTACCTTGCAGCAATCTGTGCTGTCATGCCTTTTGCAAGCACATATGATATTTCTGCCGTTGCTAAGTCCTTCGGCGGTGTAGAACACCGCATCGAACTCCTTCGAAATGTTGATGGCGTCCGTTATTTCAACAGTTCGATTGATACTAGTCCCAACCGTACCATCAATACAATGAAGGCGCTTAAGAGCCGCTGTGAGCATGGCGTTCTCATCGCAGGAGGCGCAGATAAGAAATGTGACTATACCGGGTTAGGGCGCGCCATTCTTGACGTCTGTGACCGAATTATTCTTTGCGGCAGCAACGCATCACTCATTCGCGAAATACTTCTGAAAGAGTGCGGCGATACAGCATATACAGTTATCGAAGTACAGGAATATGCCGACGCCGTTCAGAAGGCAAAAGAACTCGCTGTACCCGGTGAAATAGTAATACTTTCTCCTGTAGGTACCAGCTATGACAGATTCCGTCATTTTGAAGAGCGCGGAAATCTATTCAAGCAGCTTGTCGCTGAATTATAAGCTTGACGAAACTATCCTGCATATGTTATTTTTGAAACACTTCATCGCAGTTACATAAACTGCATGACAGTCTGTACCTTGCAAACACAAATGGACTTAAACACATTGAAGAGGAATATTAAGACAGTCTAATCGCTGCAGAGAGATGCTGGTTGGTGCAAAGCAGAGCGAATTACCTGTCCGAACTGGCCTTGGAGTGCGCTCGTTGAAAGGATCTGTATTTCTTGCAGATCTGATTAGAAGGAGTCGGAAGCCAACCGTTATCGCGGCAGAATATCAGGATGATACTATCCTCGTATTCGATTTAAGGGCATCCGCGTATGCGGATGAAGCAGAGTGGTACCGCGGAAGTTTACCTTTCGTCTCTAGAAATAGGAGACGGGAGGTTTTTTTATGCACATAATTTAATCATAGACAAAAATAAACGAGTAGGGGAGGAGAGGTTTCGATTCTGCCCAAGAAGGATTTGAAGTCATATTTTGTCATAAACAATGCGTGAAATGAATCGCACAGTAATTTCAAGGAGGAAATTAAAATGAACTATAAAAGATACAGAAAATTCCCTGAAGTACCGATAACAAATCGTCAATGGCCGTCAAAACAAATTGAAAAAGCACCGATCTGGTGCAGCGTTGATATGCGTGACGGCAATCAGGCACTCGAGACGCCAATGAATCTTTCCCAGAAATTAAAGTTTTTTCAATTTCTTGTTGACCTCGGTTTCAAAACGATTGAAATCGGTTTCCCGGCAGCGTCTGATACAGAATATGATTTCACAAGATATCTGATTGATAACAACCTGATTCCCGATGATGTTGCGATCCAGGTCCTTACCCAGTCCCGCGAGCATATTATTAAGCGTACATTTGACGCACTCCGCGGTGCCCCGCAGGCTGTTGTACACCTCTATAATTCTACGTCAACGCTCCAGCGTGATGTTGTATTCAATTTTGACAAAAAGCAGTGTGTTGAGCTTGCCGTAACAGGTGCTAAATTGGTTAAAGAATATATTGAGGCCGATACAAGTAAAACAAGGTGGCTGACTGAATATTCCGCCGAGAGCTTTTCAGGAACGGAATCAGAATTTGCCGTTGAGATTTGTGATGCCGTATTGGATGTCTGGCAGCCGACAGTACAGAATAAGGCGATTATCAACCTTCCAAACACAGTAGAAATGGCTTCGCCGAATGTTTATGCCGACCAGGTGGAATACTATTGCACACACACAAAATGGCGCAATGAAACCATCGTATCCATACATCCGCACAATGACCGCGGTACAGCCGTAGCTGCGACAGAACTTGGCATACTTGCAGGCGCAGACCGTGTCGAAGGCACATTGTTCGGAAACGGTGAAAGAACGGGCAATGCCGACCTTCTTACCGTCGGCATGAACCTTTTTATGCACGGTATTGATCCCGAGCTTGATTTCTCGGATATTAACTCGATTATTGAAGTTTATGAGGAATGTACCAACCTTAAAGTACCTCCGCGTCATCCCTGGGCGGGCAAGCTTGTATTCACCGCGTTCTCCGGCTCGCATCAGGACGCAATCAAAAAGGGTATGCTCAGGATGAAAGACCACCCTGAATACTGGGAAGTTCCGTATCTTCCGATCGATCCCAAAGATGTCGGCAGAAGCTATGATCCAATCATCAGAATCAACCTGCCGTCCGGAAAAGGCGGCGTAGCCTTTATCCTGGAGACAAATTTCGGCCTGTATCTCCCGAAAAGCTTCCAGAGGGATTTCGGTGCTATCTGTACAAAATATTCAGATGTACGCCAAAGCGAGCTCCTTCCTTCTGAAATCTTTAAATTGTTCGATGATACATATGTTAATATAGCAGCTCCGTATACATTGAAAACATACAGGGAAGAGTCAACAGACGATAATCATGTTTTTGTAACAGCAACGCTTCAAAAGGGTGACAGCATCATTGAGATCAGCGGCAACGGCAACGGCTTGCTTGATGCATTCTGTGACGGGCTTGCTAAGACGATTGATCATGAAATCACAATTACAACGTATCAGGAACACGCCATGCAGAGCGGATCCGACTCAGCAGCTATCACATATGTTGAAATCGCACTGCAGGATAAAGAAAAATATCTGGGAGCAGGAATTTCAAGTTCTGTGACCAAATCATCACTGCGCGGTGTAATCAGTGCGGTTAACCGTATGCTGGCAGAAAAAGAGAACTGATTTACTCATAAGATATGCCTTGTATGCTTAAAAAGAAAACGAGCCAAATTGTAGAAATCATCTGCAGAGGGCTCGTTTTTTTGTTTCTTCCTCTTCTCAATTAAACAAAACTATCATTTTGTTCAATTGAGGCAAACAAAAAAGAGGGACTCGTTTAAAGTCCCTCTGCTCAGCTTGGTTCAGCTCTTCATTAATCCGCAGGTGTCGGAGAAGCTGCAATATTGAATTGTACGTTGCTTGTATCCGGATCAACTGATCCGAAAGGATCTTCATGGGCCAGATCGTCCATGCTGTCTATTCCTACGATTTGCTTCAGCTCGTTAATGTTGCCTAAAGGATCCAGCCATTTAAACATGATAATCAAAAATACGATCAATATTCCCAGGAGCAAACTCTTACGAATCAGATTTTGTACTTTTATGGCCATGAAGCGCCGGTCAACATGTTCCTTACTCGTATATCCCACCAGGACATATACTTTGCTTTTTGTTTTCCTGCGCGGCATACGCCTGCGTTCATTCATGTACCGCAGGGACTTATTATGCAGTCGTGACGGGATATTCTTAACAAACCGGAGCGTCGTCCGATATATGCTGCCAACAACGCCCTGAAGCCACCCAACTACCGAAGAAAAAGCATTTCCAATTGCATTTTCCTTCGAATCGGTACTCTGCGGTTTTAATTTTTGCCCGTCTGAATTCATTGTGCCTCCAGGATACGTATTTTTAACTAATTATAGCACAAATCATCATTTTTACATTCCGCATTTGGCCGAACAATCGTTTGACATCTGAATTTACGGATGCTAATATAAAAGTGAAAATATATTCGGTCAGAAAAAGCTTTGATGCGGAGGTACTAATCTTGGAACAGAAAAATAGGTTTACGCGTAGCAATCTTGATCAGACAGTAGAATTAATTTACGAATATATAGTTGATCATATACGGGCAGATGGCTACCCGCCGTCTGTACGTGAGATTTGTTCCGGTGTCGGAATTAAGTCGACATCTACCATTCATTCTCATCTGAAGCGGCTTCAGGACCTTGGCCGTATCGAATATACGCCCGGCAAACGCCGTGCCATTATTGTCCCGTCACTCCAACAGGAGAATGTAACAAATCTGCCTGTTCTCGGTACAATCACGGCAGGTATTCCCATTCTTGCAGAAGAGAATATTGAGCGTACGCTTCCCTTTTCTTCTGAGCTTTTCACCAACGGCGAACATTTCGTCCTTAAAGTTCGCGGTGACAGTATGATCAATGCACATATACTAAGCGGTGATTATGTAATTGTACGCCGACAGAATGCCGCTGCGCTCGGTCAGATTATTGTCGGAAGAATCGGCGATGAAGCCACCGTCAAGACTCTCGTTTCCGAAGACGGAAGAATGTTTCTGCGCCCTGAGAATCCTGCGTACTCACCTATCCCGTTTGACCACGAAGACTGCCAGATTCTAGGCGTTGTGACAGGCCTGTTCCGTCCCAGTATGTAAGTATTCGAATCCGTTCGGATCATAATATTCTTTTTTATGCAGCTCATTAAATATGTACTGGACAGATTTTTCAGGAACAACGGCTGTAATTGCACTTTTATAGATGAGCAGCTGAGAATCCATGCAGGAAAGTATAACTGACTGACTGTCAAATCCTACTATTATGCCGGTTCTCTTCTCTCCCCTGACCAGTTCAATGCTGACTGTATTTTCGTTTTTTCTGCAATTATTCAGGAAAATCTCCTGCAAATTTGCATTTTTGAACATGCGGGGATTATCCCTTGAAAAGGAATCTGTTCCATTGCCATAGACATTTCTGTTCTCGCTGTCTTCAAAGAACCCGTTCACCTTTTTCATAGCCGGCTGATGATACATATGAAATACCTCTTCTCTTTAATAATAAAAGAAGCATATCATTGCTGATATTGATTGTGCTATATGATATATGCGTGATATATAAATATAATTTATTTATATAGATAATTTTTACGAATGATCATTTATTTACGCCTTAGTACGGATCATTTCGAGGACAGCCGATACATCATCCGGTCTGATCCATGTGACTCCACCCATATTCCGAAACCATGTAAGCTGGCGTTTACCGTAATTTCTTGTCTTTTGCTTGATTTTCGCAACGGCATCATCATATGAATCATAGCCTTCCAGAAAACCGAACAATTCCTTATAGCCGATAGCCTGCATGGCAGTATGCTGCGAGGTAAGGCCCATTGCCTGCAATTTTTTAACCTCATCAAGCAGTCCATTTTTGAGCATCTGATCAACCCGCAGGTCCATCCGTTCGTACAATGCATCCCTGTCCCAGTCGATCGCAAACAAGACAAACGGATACTGCGGACCGTCTTTTTTTGACTGCTCATTAAAATAGGTCATCGTTTTGCCGGTCATACGGTATATTTCCAGAGCCCGAATGACACGTTTCTGATTGTTTGGATGAATTTTTTCGGCACTGCCGGGGTCAATCACGGTAAGCTGATCATACAGGGCATCATAACCATTCATTTCTGCCTCTTTTAGCAGAGTTTCGTGAATCAATGGGTCAACATCAATCGGAATATATGAAATTCCCTGTGAAAGCGCACTTGCATACTGTCCCGTACCGCCGCAGAAAACAGGAAGATGACCTCGATTCAGACAGCCTTCGATACAGGTAACGGAAGCTGTTTTGTACATCGATACGTTGAAATTGTCGGTCGGTTCAATCAGATCAATCAGGTGATGCGGGACTATCTGCTGCTCTTCTTTCGTTGGCTTGGCCGTTCCGATATCCATATGACGATATACCTGCATTGAATCCATCGAACACAGTTCCCCGCCTGTCGCAAGACACAGACTCATTGCCAGCGAACTTTTTCCGCTGGCTGTCGGTCCGCAGATAATTGGAATTTTACTGTAGTGGCCGCCTGTATAAGTCTCAATCGATATCATAGTATGCCCTCACACAATGCGTTTGAATTCTTTTTCCAGGTCTTTTTGGGATAAGCGGATAATGATTGGCCTGCCGTGCGGGCAATGATACGGATTATTCAGCCTGGACAGATCAGATATCAAGCCTTTTATCTCAAGCTCATCTAGTCTGTCATGACCTTTAACCGCAGCCTTACAGGCACTTGTAGCAAGAAGCAGCAAGAGGGCTTCATCGGTTTTGGGCGTCTCGCGTTTGAGGCTTTCAAGCGTCAGGCGGAAAGCATTTTCCGGCTGATATGCTGCAGCAATGGCAGGAACTTCACGCAGGATAATCTCGCGTTCCCCCATCGGTTCGAATACAAATCCGGTCTTGAGCATATAGGCCGACATGTCCTGTAAGAACAGCATATCAGCCGGTGAAAACGTTATAAACTCAGGTACAAGAAGTGGCTGTGAAAGAATACTGTCACTTTTTTTCAATTCGTGATCTTTAACAAGTTTCTCAAAAAGAATCTTCTCATGAGCCGCATGCTGATCTAAAAGGACAAGATGCCTGCCCATTTCAAGTAAGATATACGTCGAAAATGCAACTCCGATGACTCTTGCATCAAGAAGATCGGCAACGGCAAAGCCATACTGTGCGGTCCCTGCAGATTGTACAGCCGTGTCTGCAGAAGATTCAGGTTCAGCACTGTCTGCAGAATATGCTGAATCAGCTGTAGAAATATCCGGTTCATCAGATACAGCAGAAGGTGTCCGGGGAAGTGTATCATCCTCTGCTGCAGGTGTAGTTATATTTCGAGGATACAATAAATCTGTTTCAAAAACGGATTTGATCTCGTGCTGAAGCGGATAGCTGTATACAGCATTAAGCGATGCGGCCAATTCTTCCGGCTTTTTTTCGGGAGATCCAAAAAGAGACGGTGCCTTAGGATTGATAACAAGCGATATGGATAAAAGAGCATTGTGGAGTACGTGATAGATGGCCCGAAAGACCTCGCTGTCGTTCCAGAAGCGAACTTCCGCTTTCTGAGGATGAACGTTGACATCCACCAGTTGTGAAGGAATCCGGATTGACAGGACCAGGAAAGCATAGCGGCCCTTCATCAGCATTGTCTTATAAGCTTCATCTATGGCAGATGAGATGACTTTCGACCGGATAAGGCGGTCATTTACAAAAATGACCTGCTCTCCCCTGCTGCTTTTAGCAATTTCAGGTTTTCCGGCAAATCCGGATATCTGCAGTTCTCCGTAGCTTTCATCAATGGGAATACATTGATCCACAATCTGTTTGCCATAAATGCAGTACAGGGACGACAGTGCGTCATTATTGCCGGGCGTATGGAGGAGTTCTTTTCCCTGGCTGATCAGCCTAAAAGAGATATCCGGGCGGATCAGGGCAAATCTTTCACAGATCGTGGCAATATACTGTGCTTCAGTCTGATCCTTCTTTAAAAACTTATAGCGTGCCGGCAGGTTGAAGAACAGATCGCGGACTTCGATTCTTGTACCGCTGGGACCGCCGGCAGGTGCTACCCGAAGGGTTTTTCCGGCTTCGAGGACTACCTCGGTACCTGTATCCGCTCCCGGCTGGCGTGTTCGAAGCGTTACGCGGGAAGCAGCGGCAATGCTTGACAGAGCTTCTCCGCGAAATCCCATGGAGTGCAGGGCAAACAGGTCATCAAGTGTTTTGAGCTTGCTTGTAGCATGACAAAGGAATGCCATCCTGGCATCCTCTTCATCCATCCCGCAGCCATCGTCCGTTATGCGGATAAGTGTAATCCCTCCGCCGGTGATTTCTACTGTAATAACAGTGGCACCGGCGTCGATCGCATTTTCAATCAGTTCTTTAACAACGGAGGACGGGCGCTCGACCACCTCGCCGGCTGCAATTCCGTTCGCTGTTGCGGCGTCGAGTTCTATGATCCTTCCCATTTATGTGCTCCTTATTCTTCCTGAGCTTTCGAAATTAATGCATACAATGTATTCATCGCTTCGAGAGGCGTCATATGCGAAATATCTATTTCTTTAAGTTCCTGACGGATCGGGTCAATCCTTACCGGGTATCTGGCCTTTCGGTCAAAGAGCTCCATCTGCCCCTGCATCGGATCGGATGACGGGAGTTTATCTTCCGCAGACGATAAGACTTCGCTTAAAGGGCCTCCGTGTATTTTTCGTTCGCTTTCAAGTTCGCGGAGAATGTCCTTGGCCCGTTCAACAACTTCGATAGGTACACCTGCGAGGCGGGCAACTTCTATTCCATAACTGTCATCTGTCCCGCCGTCTGCTATGCGATGTAAAAAGATGATTTCTCCGCCTATCTCATCGACTTCAACATGAGCGTTGACGATACCTGTGATCTGATTTTCAAGCATATTAAGCTCATGGTAATGGGTGGCAAATAATGTTCTTGCAAAAATGACTTCCGGATCACTGATGAACTCGATAATGGCCCAGGCAATCGAAAGACCGTCATATGTACTGGTTCCCCTCCCCACTTCATCAAGCAGGAGAAGACTGCGGCGCGTTGCATTCCGAAGAATCGTTGATACTTCGTTCATTTCCACCATGAATGTTGACTGACCGGAAGTCAGGTCATCCGATGCTCCGATTCTGGTAAAAATACGGTCGACAATACCGATATGGGCACTTGAAGCCGGCACGAAGCTTCCCATCTGTGCAAGAAGTATAATGAGGGCAACCTGACGCATATAGGTTGATTTACCGGCCATGTTTGGTCCCGTCAAAATAACAATTCGTCTGTTTTCATCATCAAGATATGTATCGTTGGGAACAAAGCTGCCGGAGGGAAGCATTTTTTCAACGACAGGATGCCGGCCGTCAATTATTTCGAGAGTATCAGAATCATCAAGAAGCGGACGGACAAACTTCTCGCGGTCAGCAAGTTCACCGAGGGACAATATGACGTCCAGCATCGCAACGGCCTGTGATGTGCTCTGAAGCCGTGATGACTGCCCGGAAATCTGATCCCGTATCTGACAGAAGATCTCATATTCAAGGGCGATGAGCTTCTGCTGCGCTCCGAGTATGGTATCCTCCATGCTTTTAAGTTCTTCCGTTATATATCTTTCGGCATTAGCCAGCGTCTGTTTGCGGATATAGTAGTCAGGGACCATGGCTACGCTCCCTTTTGACACTTCCAGATAATATCCGAATACCCGGTTGTAACCGACCTTCATAGTACGGATTCCTGTTTTTTCCTTTTCCTGTGCTTCCAGGTTCATAATCAGGCTTTTACCGTCACGGGAAGCAATGCGGAGCCGGTCAACATCTTCGTTATAGCCTTCCCTGAGAATGCCGCCTTCTTTAAGGCCGATGGGCGGTTCGTCAGAAAGGGAATCTGTAAGAAGTGTGCAGATATCTTCCATCGGATCAAGAAGCCGGTTGATCCCGTCAAATAAGCCTTTGGTAAATTTTGATGCGAGCGCAGCTATCACCGGAAGCTTTGCAAGTGAATTACGAAGGGCAAGAAGGTCTCGTGCATGGACAGAACCCAGGGCGATCCTGGAGGTAAGCCGTTCCAGGTCATGCATGCCGTTGATGGATTCCAGCAGTTCCTGGCGGAGCATAAATGAATCTTTAGCTTCTTCGACAGCGTCCTGCCTGGGAATGATATCGGCGACAGTAATAAGCGGCTGCTCGAGCCACCTTCTCAAAAGCCGTCCGCCCATAGAAGTCTTGGTACGGTCAATTGCCCAGAGAAGGCTTCCCTTTCGCGACTTGCTGCGGATGGTTTCGGACATTTCAAGGTTTCTTCTGGTTGATATATCAAGCTCCATCGTCTCTTCCAGACGATAGACAGAAATATTATGCAGATGTGAAATCGGGCATTGCTGCGTATCTTCAAGGTAGCAAAGCAGGGCGCTGGCAGCTGACCTGTACAGCATTGTCTGGACGTTATCCATACTCCACAGATCCCTTGGCGATTTCTTTTGGTCAGGGGCAGGGCCGGACATATAGGAATTGATCCTGTCGGATGAGAAATCTGAATCCGGCCGTACGGACAAAAGAACCGGAAACTGCTCTTTAATATTCATAAAATAAGGATCTTTGAGAAAAGCTTCGTTGCAGATCATCTCTGATGGAGAAAAACGAGCGATCTGATTGGCAAGCTTGGCCCCGGTATTTCCGGTAACCAGCTGTGTCGCCTCAAACGTACCGGTAGTGATGTCGGCAGCTGCTATCCCATACTGCATACCCATACGGTATATGCAGACAAGGTAGTTATTTTTTTTGTCTTCCAGGCCGGACTGATCCGTTATGGTACCCGGAGTAAGAATCCTCGTCACCGCGCGGCGGACAATACCTTTGGCCACGGATGGGTCTTCCATCTGATCGCAGACGGCAACTTTATAACCGTGGGCAACCAGCTTCTGCATATATGACTGTGCGGCATGATGCGGTACTCCGCACATTGGTGCCCGTCTCTCAAGGCCGCAGTCACGGGCAGTAAGTGCCAGTTCAAGAACCTTTGCCGCAGTAACCGCATCATCAAAAAACATCTCGTAAAAATCTCCGAGGCGGAACATCAAAATGGCATCGGGCCATTTATCTTTTTGTTCCAGATACTGAATCATCATAGGGGTTATCCGGGCACGATCCAGAGTCTTATAGGTCAGCAGCTCCTTTTCATCTGTCATGATATCCAGCTCTCCCATCGGCCTTCCAGAGAATACGGCCTGGCTCCTGTTATTTTCACGCTGGCAAGGCAGCCTTCAAGTTTGTCACCGTCAAAAAGATCACCTCTGTCAAGGTGAGTGCCGTCAGGAAGATTAATATTATCCGGAAGAGTGAAGTTGACAAGACGGTTGGATCTTGTCCTTCCGGAGAGAATATTGGGAGCCGTTTCGCTTCTTCCTTCAATAAGTATTTCCTCGGTGGAATCGACTGCGCTGAGGTTCGATTCATAGCAATGTGCATTCTGAAGCTCCAGGAGCCTCGAAAACCGCTCTGTTACGATATCCTGAGGAATCTGACTCTTCATGTCCGCTGCCGGCGTACCGGGCCTTACAGAGTACTGGAAGGTAAATGCTGCATCAAACCGGATCTCACGCATCAGTGACAGGGTTTCTTCAAAGTCCTCTTCTGTCTCACCGGGAAAACCGACGATTATATCCGTGGAAATCGTACCGTCCGGTACTTTGCTTCGGAAAAGCCTGGCGGTACGCAGATACTGCTCACGAGAGTAATGCCTGTTCATGGCAGTCAATATCCTGTCGCTTCCGGATTGAAGCGGAAGATGAAGATGCTTTTCAATTGTTGGGGAATCAGTCATGATATCAATGACACGGTCGGACAGATCCTTCGGGTGAGACGTCATAAAGCGAATACGTCTGATTCCGGGGATTTTTGAACCTGCCTCAAGAAGGTCGGCAAAATCAGGCATCCCCTCTATGTCTTTTCCATACGAATTCACATTCTGGCCTAATAGAAGAATTTCTTTATATCCTTCACCGGCAAGATCCTCAATTTCTTTCATGATCTGATCAAAGGGACGAGAACGTTCCCTGCCTCTTGTATAGGGGACAATACAATATGTGCAGAAATTATTGCATCCGTACATGATGGGGACAAGAGCCCTGAAACGTCTGGACCGGTCAATCGGCAGATCGAGGTCGTCAGCCAGATAATCAGTCCTGGAAACGTCATACACTTTCTTTTTTTGAAAACGAATCCGGTGCATGAGCTCGGGAAGACGGTGAATATCCTGTGGTCCGAAGATCAGGTCAACAAACGGATAACTTTTCTTAATTTTATCAACATTCTCTTCCTGCTTCATCATACAGCCGCAGACTGCAACAACAAGCGAAGGATTCTTTCTTTTCATAGCCTTCACAAGGCCAAGATTACCGAAAAGCCTGTCCTGTGCGTTTTCTCTTATCGAACATGTATTAAAAATCACAAGGTCGGGATCGTCGGTTCGTGCGGGAATATATGAAATTGACTTAAGGATTCCGGAAAGCTTCTCACTGTCCGATTCGTTAAGCTGACATCCGTATGTCCGGATGCTGTATGTAAATTCATACCCTCTTTGCTTCGCTTCATTGCGATAACTCAAGGTCAGATCATCTGCGAATTTCTTCTGTACGGCCAAATCTTCGGGCCGGATTACAACTGTTGCCAAAGAATACACCTCTTTTTCTTTCAATACTGATATCATAGCAGAAATGCCAAGGTTTTGTGAATGCGAATCTTGAGGTACAATAGTAAAAAACACATCGGAGGTCTTATCCTTGCTGAACAATCAATTCTGTCAGCCACAATCATCAAAATCGAAAGTACGTCTACACCTCTTTCATGCAGTAAAAAACATGCTGGTGTCGATTCTTGTTTTTTGTTTTATCTCTGCAGCCGCGATCCCGTCTGCCTTATCTGCCCAAGAGACCCCTGCGCCTGACACACAGCCATCTTCTTCGGAATCAGCATCGACAGGTTTTTCGGATATACCGACTGAACTGCTTGATCCCGTCGGGGACGGTGCTCCGGAAATAGATGGAAAAGCATACGTGCTTTATGATATGCAGTCCGGAGTCTTTTTACTCGGTAAAGACCAGGATACCCCCCTTTCTCCTGCGAGCATAACAAAGGTTATGACTGTTCTCCTCGCATTTGAAAAGCTTAATATGACAGATACCATAACCGTTACCCGCGATATGTACGAGAGTATTCCTAACGACTATGTCAGGCTCGGACTTGTTGAAGGTGAAGAAATAACCGTCGAGGAAGCCGTCTATTCCTGCCTGCTGATATCTGCAAATGATGCTGCTATGGCACTGGCCATAACTATGGGCGGATCCGTCGAAGGTTTCTCGGCAATGATGGATGAAAAGGCCGTTGAGCTTGGCTGTAAGCATAGTCATTTTACGAATCCCTATGGTTTTTCTGATCCGGATCATGTGACGACAGCTCACGATATGGCGCTTATCCTGGCCGAGGCTCTAAAATATGAAATGTATACCAAAATCTCAACAACAGCTAATTACACGATACCTGCCACTAATAAATTTGACGAGTCCCGAGGACTGACCAACGGAAACCGTTTTGTATCTACAACTACCTATGCATATGAGAACTACATCGGCGGCAAGACAGGCGTTACTGATCTCTCCGGCCATACAATCGTAGCAGGAGCCCGGCAAAACGGACGTACCCTTATCGGTGTTATCCTTGGCGCATCACACTCAGAGATTCGTTATGCCAATCTTATTGACCTCTTTACGTATGGTTTTGAAAAATACAAAACAACCGGGATTGATCCGGCGGAATATACAGCGCTTCAGGAACAGACCGTTAATCAGGTAATTTCCGGAATCGCAGGTGCTGGTTATTCTCTTGAAATTACTGATGTCGCACTCAGTCTGAACCCATATTGCACGACTTTGGCTGCAAAATCCGATACGGGTTACAGTACCGGCATCGATGTAAGCCAGGCGGTAATTAAGGCTGACCTCTCACAGCAGGTACTTGTCATGCCCGTATATCGTCAGTATTCGGACAATACAAAGGATCAGGTTGGAACGTTATCGATTACACTTTGCGATCCTCAAACTGCGGAAACTGCATCCGAGGCTGCTGCTGAAAGTAAAAAGCCAAAAACCGACATCAAAACCATTTTGATACGCGCAGGAATAATCTTTGTTTTAGTATGCATCCTTGCATTATGCATAACAATTTACGTAATGCTGCAGAAGGAAAAGAAAAGAAAACGCAGCCGCAGAAGACCACGGGTCTTATAATATACATGTAAGCAAAAATGCCGGATCTTCACAAATCCGGCATTTTTTATTCACGTAAGACAAGAATGAGTTATTCTCCCGAAATGGCTGCATCTGTGATCAGCAGCGACGGGGATCCAATGGATCCGGCGTCTGAAGGCGGATCAAAGTAGAGATCCGACCCGACACAGATAATCTTATTGAGAAGCAGATAAAAATTGTCGGCTAGTGTAATCTGATCGACAGCTCTGCCGATTTTCCCGTTCTCAATCAAATATCCTTCACAGGAGAGGGAAAAATCACCGGACACCGTATTCGTTCCAGAGTGAAGTCCTGCAAGTTCCTTGATATAGATTCCATTCCCTGCCTGAGCAAATAGTGATTCAAGGTCCTTTTCACCCGGTTCAATATAAAAGTTGGTCGGACCGACGGAGACGGAACCTCTGTATCCGCTGCGAAAACCATTGCCGGTTGACTGTGTACCTGCTTTTGCTGCCGTTTTCCGGTTATGAAGAATTCCGGTCAGTACACCTTTATCAACAAGAATTTTATTCTGGGTAGCGACACCTTCTGAATCAAAGGGGATCGCCGTAATACTCTTTTCCATGATTGCATCATCATGGATGGAGAAAAACTCAGGGGCAATACGCGTGTTCATCTTGTCGCCGAGGAGTGAGAAACCTTTTTGGATCAGATCAGCTGAGAAAATGGAACAGAAGGTGGAAAGCAGGTCAGCAGCAGCAAAAGAATCAAGTACGATTGTGTATTTTCCGGAAGGAACCGGAGCCGCACCTAACTTTCCGGTCGTCTGTGAAGATACTTTGGCAGCGAGCTTATCGATATCAAAGGTCTCATAGTCCCTGCCGTACCAGTACCCGTCACCGGTCTTAACCTGGCCGTCTTCCTCACACCTGGCATTTGCATAAACAAACATAAGGTTGCTCGCATGGGAGAGATTCATATTCAGCGAATTGCTTATCTGGGAATTCGCACTGCCGTAAGATACGAAGCACATATCAACGGCAACGATCCTGGGATCAGATGCAAGGATTTTAGACTCAAGGCTAAGACCGATCCCTGCAAATTCGTCGAATGTCTTTTTATCGAGTGACTCCGAATATACGCTGACCTGTTTGTATTCCGGATCCCCTCCATATATTGTCTCCTTTTCTTCGAGTTCGAGTACGGCGCAGTTCTGGGCCGCCTGATCAAGAAGAAATTCCATGGATTCATCCGTCAGTTCTTCTGCAAAGGCATATCCCATCTGTCCGTTCTGCAGTCCTCTGAATGAAACACCCTGCACAGCAGAATTCTCATACATGGAGACTTCTCCCTTAAGAATCTGTACTTCAGAGGAACGGCCATTTTCAAAAAATATTTCGGACTGTAAAAACCCTGCCTTTTCGGCACGGCTCAATAATACATCCATAAATTCTTTCGGTTCATATATCATAATGCTTCTCCTATTCGATGCGCTGCTGGTTGCTGCGGAATTATTTTTATTCCCTGCCGCCGACGGTAATTTCCGAGACTCGAATCATCGGCTGTCCGACATTGGTAGGAACACTTCCGCTGATTGAGCCGCACATGCCCTGTGCAAGTGAGAGATTTGTTCCGACACGGTCAATATTCATCAGAACCTGTGAGCCTTTGCCGATCAGCGTTGCGCCTCTGACCGGTTCAGCAATTTTGCCGTCGCGAATCATGTATGCCTCAGTAACGGCGAAATTAAATTCGCCAGTTGCAGGCTCAACGGATCCTCCGCCCATATTAGCCGCATACAGTCCATAAGCAGTATCTGCAATGATATCCTTAGGATCTGAATTGCCCGGAGCTATGTACGTATTCGTCATTCGGGAAGTCGGCGGATACTGATAGCTTTCTCTTCTGGAAGATCCCGTTGCAGGCATATTCATGCGTCTGCTTCCTAACAGGTCAATCATATAACCGGTAAGAATGCCATTCTCAATCAGGACATTGCGGGAAGAGTCATGTCCCTCATCATCTATTGCGATACTGCCCCATTCGCCGGACATCGTGCCGTCATCTACAGCCGTAACAAGGGGGCTGGCAATCTGCTGGCCGAGTTTGCCGTCGAAAACGGAAGCATGTACGCCTACAGCTGTTGCCTCAAGGCTGTGTCCGCATGCTTCGTGGAATATGACACCTCCGAAACCGTTGTCAATAACAACCGGCATCTTGCCTGACGGGCAATTCTTTGCAGAAAGCATCGTAACGGCAATTCGTGCCGCCTCTCTAGCGGTTTCTTCGACCGGATAATTCTCCATGAATTCAAAGCCTTTACCTGAACCCGGGCCAAAGTAACCGTTCTGTTTTTCTGCTTCGGAAGAAGCAACGGCAGAGATGGTAAACCTGGTTCTGGCACGCTCGTCAGTCCGGTAAAGACCGTCCGAGTTTGCAATCCACACTCTCTTTTGTGTATCGCCGTATGATCCGGTAGTCTGTGAAATCAGCGGGCTGTAAGCCTTGGCTGCATCACATGCACGGCGGATAATCTCAACTTTTCTGGATTTATTAACATTTACAGGCGGAATAATGCACGGGTTGCTGACAAAATCAACTCGCGGTGTCAGCTGAATCGTCATGCCAAGCGGAACCGACTGCAGGGATGCAGAAGCATCCGTGGCCATGCGGATCAGATTTTCTTCCCTGATGTCATTGGAAAATACATAAACACACTTTGTTTTTTCTAAAATGCGTATTCCCAGGCCAAAATCAATACCGGCACTGGCCTTCTCAACACGCCCGTTAATAAATGCAATTCCTGAGGATTTGGATTCCTCCATATATATTTCGGCAAAATCTCCGCCTCTTGATAAGGCAGCCTGAAGAACTCGTTCAATGGTACATTCAGAAAGCATAATAGCCCTCCCTTTTCATATGTTATGAAAATAATTGTACCATAAATAACAAGATGTGTTCTCAAGTAGAGAATTTCGTTTTCGAAAATTCCCGATATTATTTATAGTTTCTTTTGATCTTTCTTGATGTTGTCTTATCAAATTCGGTATCTCGAAGTATAACTTTTCGAATATTCTTATATGAAGTCAATTGCTGATTCACTTTTTTTACTTCATCTTCGATCAGTTTCCTGACCGCGTCCTGTTCGGGACTTGCGCCTAATAAGACAGCAATTGTCTCCATATTCGGAAAAACAGCAGCTGTAACAACAATATCGTCTTTGCCGCTGTCTTCACCGGATACAAGCGATTCAGCAATATACGGAGAACGTGACAGGAGCGACTCAATCTCTTCCGGGAAAATATTTTTACCGTTCTTGGAGATGATGACATTCTTTTTGCGTCCGGTAATAATAACAAAATCATTCTCGTCGATATAGCCCAGATCACCGGTGTGGTAATATCCGTTTTCGTCAATCGAACCGATGGTAGCCTCTGAATTCTCATAATAACCAAGCATAACATTGGGTCCCTTGCCGATAAATTCACCGATTCCATTCTCATCTTTGTCGATGACCTTGATATCAACACCGGGAAGCGGCAATCCTGCAGCCCGGTTGTTATAATCAACATCACGATTGAGTGCTATGATAGGTGCACATTCCGTAAGGCCATATCCCTGAATGCAATGAATGCCCATATCCTGCATATCCGTAAGAATCTGAGGATCAATTCCGGCACCGCCGGAAATGATAAGGCGCAGCTGGCCTCCGAAATTATCGTGCACAGCTTTGAATATGGATCTTCTATTATCAATTCCGAACTTGCGCAGTGTACGGGAAAGATTCAGACCAAACATGAACTTACGCGTTGATTTCACATCTGCCTTGGCCTTTTTCATGATGGCTCGATGAAACATCTCCAGCATAAGCGGTACGACAAGAATGATAGTTGCCTTGCATTCCTGCATGTTTTTGGAAATATAACGAAGTCCTTCGCATTGCGCGACCGTAGCGCCGCGATATACCTGGCAAAGGAATCCGCAGGTACATTCGTACGTGTGATGGACCGGCAGAACCGAAAGGAATACATCCCCGGGTCCGATATAAACAATGGAACACATGCCTTCAAGATTGGCGCATATATTGTGCTGTGAGAGCATGACAGCTTTGGACTTATCCGTTGTACCGGAAGTAAAAAGCAAAATAGTCATTGCATCCGGATCTATCACTTCGTCGAGGAAGTCGCGGTTCCCGGCTTTAATAAGATT
Source organism: Mageeibacillus sp. UBA5770 (assembly GCA_002418705.1). The sequence goes on from DIEQ01000041.1 coordinate 20,490, forward strand.
TCTGCCGTCTTCCAGAACAGCCTCAAATGAACGCACGTTATCAGTGGGATCAATCGAATCCATACAGATAAAATATTTAACAGACTCAAGCTCATTTTTAATCTCATCGACCACAGACTGCTTTGATGAAGAATAGATCAGGCAGTCAGAATGGGAGCGATTCAAAAGGCTTGCGATTTCCTGCTTTGGGAGTTCTTTATCAAGCGGGACAACGATGCCCGTTCCGTTTGTGACGCTTAAATATGACACATACCATTCATAGCGTGTTTCAGACAAAATGGCGACACGGCTTCCGGCACCGGCGAGATTTGTCAAAGCTGTACCGAATGCATCAATGTCATCGGAATACTGCTTGAAAGAAACATTTGAATAGGACTCTCCTCTAAGCTTCTTAATCATAAAAACTGTTTTATCCTGATACAGCTTCACGCTCTGATGAAGCATATCTCTCAAATCTTTAATTTTACGAACTTCGTATAACGGAATATTTTTCATATAATGTGCACCTCTTGCAGCAGATTTATACGTTTTAATAATTAATTTCTTAGAAGACAAAGACAAAAACAGTATAGCTTAAGCACTATACTGTTTCAATCCTATTAATTTGACTCCGCCGCAGGAATTTTGTAATGATCTAAAAGAGCCTTCTTGCTGCGAGGGTCTGGTACCAGCTGCGAAAGATCCCTCCAGAAAAACGCGGAATGATTCATATGTACCAGATGAGTAAGTTCATGACATACTACATAGTGAAAAAGATCATCCGGAAGAAAATCAAGATATCCGCTCAACGAAATGTTCCCGAGAGATGAACAGGAACCCCAGCGTGTCCTCGAATATCGAATAAAGATCCTTGAGGGCTTGGGGCCCTTAAAGTCACGCAAAAATTCATCCGTCTTCTGCCGGACGTTCTTTGCGTGGTGACGTTTTTGTATTTCAGTAAGAACAGGCAGATGTATTTTCTCTTTAGATTCTTTCTGATGTGTACGGATCCATTCATGCTTTTTATCGACGAAGTCTGCGATTTTTGAAATGCTCACGCGATGCGGTGCTAAAACGAGCACTGTTGCTTCGTCTGATATTCGAATGCACACCGTCTTTCGTTTTTTACGAAGAAGAAAAAACGGAATGGAATGTGCAGGCGAAAGATGGCTGTCATAGCCGCTGTCCATCAAAGACTCCTTGCATGCAGTATTTTACAGTGAACAGCCGGGCGCCGGTGCATAGCCTTTGGCAATTGCCATTTCAGCCCGTTCTTTGGCTTTTCCGCCCAGTTCCAACTGTTCCTGAATATATTTGGGGTGACTTATGAGGAAGTTTTTCATAAAATCTTTCGGATTCTCAATGAATCCAGCAACCAGCTGCTTCTGACTTTCTGAAATAACACCCTTTTCGGCGGCACGGTCAAATAATTCCATATCAATTCCAGCAAAGGAATGCAGACGGACGCCCTCGGTAAGAAGAATCTCTTCTCCGCCCTGCTTTCTGTCTACAATGACGATTGTGTCATCCATTACAGCGCCGAATTCACGGATAATCGGAATCCATGCCCTTGTATAACTTGAAGCTTCCGTGACAAGATCTGCGATATGCAGGGCTCGTTTGCCTGCAATATTTGCTTCATAGACCGGTATAGTCTTTTTGAAATGATCCGTTGTATATACGGCCTGCATATCTTTAAAAATAGAAAGATGCGGCTTGTTCAGCAGGTATGCGGGAAGAATGGAGAAGAAAAAGTCGCGTCTTTCTCCGCCGGAAATAAAGTCAAATTCCAGTGTCCCGGCCTTTTCGACAATAAGATCTGTTACAAGGCGGAAAGTCTCATCAGCTTTATACATACGAAGCAGATCCTGCAGGATCAGATTAGGAAATTCTATCCGGTCCCAGGAAGCGGCTTCTTCTATGATCAGCAAAAGCTTCATTGCTTCTTCTTCATTCTTATACAAAAAATGTGTATTGATATAAAAAGGTCCCAAAGTTCCCGAAGTATACCAGAAAGGATGATCAGGATCGCATACCCGGATTGCATTTGTAGCAAAAAGGGCTTCCAGTATCGGATTATTCATGGTGTTTCCCTCCCGAAAAATCTTACCAGAGCTGCAGCGCTCCGGTTAAAGCGGAAATCTTTTCGATATTATTCTCAAGGCAATACATCTGCAGATCTTCTACTATCTTCGCACAGGCAGCCGGATGAAGTAAAGAGGCTGTGCCGACTTCTACCGCTGCAGCACCTGCAATCATGAATTCCAGAACATCTGCTGCATTCATTATACCGCCAACTCCGACAATCGGGATTGAAAGTACGCGGAAACATTCCTGAATCATCCGAAGCGCAACCGGCTTGATTGCAGGTCCGGAGAGTCCGCCGGTATTGTTTTGAAGCACAGGCCGGCGTGTCCTGATGTCTATTGCCAGTCCCAGAAGAGTGTTGATCAGTACAACAGCATCTCCGCCGGCTTCCTGTGCGGCCAGGGCCGTCTCGGAAATCGATGTGACATTGGGTGTCAGCTTGACCCATAGCGGCTTGTCCGTCAGATCACGTACCGCGCGGACCATGGAATAGACACCCTGCGCAGTTGCTCCGATCGTCATGCATCCCTCTTTCACATTCGGGCAGGAAAGGTTCAGCTCAAGTGCATCTATCGGCATATCCGATGCGCCTAACCGCGCAACCATCTGCTGATAATCTTCTGTACTGTGGCCTGCGACATTGACGATGACACGCGTATTCAGGCTCTTCATAAAGGGAAGTTCACGGTCCAGAAAAACCTCGAGGCCGGGATTTTGAAGTCCGACGCTGTTGAGCATGCCGGAAGCTGTTTCAGCTGCCCGGCATCCTGGATTGCCTTCCCGGGGGAGCAAAGTCAGACCTTTAGAGCAGATGCCTCCGATTTGCGAGAAATCCATGTATTCCGCAAGTTCACGGCCGAATCCGCAGGTCCCGGATGCCAGCATCACCGGGTTTAACAAATCAATATTACCGACACGGACAGATAAATCTACCATACAACCTCCGAAGCATTGAAAACAGGGCCTTCCTTGCAGCAGCGCACATGATGGAAGGGAACACCCTCCTCCTTCGCCTTTACTTTACATACACAGACAAGGCAGATGCCGATACCGCAGGCCATGCGTTTTTCCATGGAAACCTGACAGGATAAACCGATCTCCAAGGCCCATTCACTGACCTTTTTCATCATGATCTCAGGCCCCACTGCAAAAACAGAGGCGTTATCAAGGTCTTCGAGGGAAAGCCGTGCAAGAGCATCGAGAACATTGCCTTTTACACCGAAATCTCCTGAGTCGGAAGAAAAAAGCGATTTACCGGCCAGTGCACTGCATTCGTCGAGCATGAATGCATCTTCCATGGTTCGAAAGCCATTGACGCAAATGGAAGGAATTCCAAGGCTGCGGGCTTCTTCAAGTGCAAAATACAGAGGATAAATCCCTGTGCCGCCGCCGACAGTAATCAATTTGCTGATTCCGTCAAAATCGAATCCGTGACCCAGCGGTCCAAGCACGGAGAATATATCTCCGGCTTTAGACGCAAGGATATCTCTCGTACCGGCTCCGACTTCACGGACGCCGATGGAGAAAGTATCCGCTTTTTTATCAACTGTACAGATTCCAAAAGGCCGTTTGAGAAAATAGGGGCATGAAACGTTGACAAACTGTCCCGGCCGGGCTTTGGCTGCGATTTCCCCGCAGGAAAAAGTCAGCAGTGCGTTGCCTTTCCCCAGATACTTTTTATCTATAAGAACGACCTCATATTCGATTTCCATAATTTGGCTGGCTCCTCCTATTTGGAAAGCATTTTGTTTTCGAGCGGAGATTCATTCTGAGGAATTTCTTTAAAGCGCGTTTTTGACACAATTTCCGCAAAACTCGAAAGCTCGTATGCAATCAGGTCCGTTGGCTTAATACCGCGCTCGAGGCACTCAATCACAGCGACAAGGGTATCAAGCGATGTAATCGTAGGTACGCCGTGTTCGATGCAGGTTCTTCTGAGACGGAAACCATTGTTTACCATAACCGCTCCGTTTGACTCGGTATTAACCAGAAGTTTGATAGAGCCGTTAGCAACATAANNATAATCAAGTGAATTCGGGGAATCTTCTTCCATTTTACGTACGGTATTGGTCGGGATTCCTGCCTTGTTCAAGTAATTTGCGGTGCCGCCTGTACCATACAGTTCATAACCCAGGCGCATAAGCTTGTCTGCAAGTGGAATCAGGTCAGCTTTATCGCTGTCACGTACGGTCAGCATGACGCCCTCGCCCTTCTGCGGGAATTTAAATCCGGATGCAAGAATGGCTTTATACATTGCCTGTGCGTAACTTGTCGAAAGGCCGAGGACCTCACCGGTACTCTTCATCTCCGGCCCGAGGCTTACATCGACGTCATGAAGTTTTTCGAAGGAAAAAACCGGAGCCTTGATCGCGTAAACCCATGGGTATCTCGCATAAAGGCCTGTACCGTATGAAAAATCAGAAAGAGAACCGCCGAGCATAATCTGCGTGGCGACATCAACGATTGGGATGCCGGTGACTTTACTGATATACGGTACCGTTCTGGATGACCTCGGATTCACCTCAATGACATAAACTTCATCGTTGAACAGGATAAATTGAATGTTGACGAGGCCGATGACCTTAAGGGCCAGGGCAAGACGACGCGTATACTCAACAACCGTATCTCTGACGTGATCGGGAATAAAGGCCGGGAAAATCGAGATCGAGTCTCCGGAATGAACGCCGGCTCTTTCTAAGTGCTCCATAATTCCGGGAATCAGGATATCTTTGCCGTCGCAGACAGCATCAACTTCGAGTTCAACTCCACGAAGGTATTTGTCAACGAGAATAGGATGTTCCTGCTCCACCAGGTTGATAATGCGCATATATTCGATCATTTCCTGATCGTTATATACGATTGCCATTCCCTGTCCGCCAAGTACATAGGAAGGACGGACAAGAACAGGATATGTCAGTTCGTTGGCCGTCTGCAGAGCTTCTTCTGCAGTAAATACGGTACTTCCGTCTGGTCTTTTGATTTCACATTCTTCAAGAATCGCATCAAACCGTTCCCTGTCTTCCGCAGCGTCGACCATGTCGGCAGATGTGCCGAAAATCGGAACGCCCATATCCGATACGGCTTTGATAAGCTTTATAGCCGTCTGCCCGCCGAACTGACAGATACATCCGTCTGGCTTCTCATTTTCAATGATGGCGCGGACATCGTCGGCCGTCAGCGGTTCAAAGTACAGCCGGTCCGAGGTATCGAAATCTGTTGAGACTGTTTCCGGGTTATTGTTGGCAATAATTGCTTCATAACCCAGCTTGCGCAGTGCCCAGACAGAGTGAACAGAACAGTAGTCGAATTCTATTCCCTGACCGATACGAATCGGGCCTGAACCAAGAACAAGAACTTTCTTGCGGTCTGTCCTCTCTGCTTCGTTGTAACGGTCAAATGTTGAATAATAGTACGGTGTAACCGCACGGTACTCACCGGCGCAGGTATCAACCATTTTGAAAGTGTGCACAAGGCCGATCGATTTTCTTCTTGCACGGATTTCATCAGGATTTCCCTGCGTAAGCTTTGCAATATAGGAATCGGTAAAAGCCATTTTTACAGCTTTTGCAAGAAGTTCATCTGTCAGTGTTTCAGCTCCGGCACAGCGAATCAGCGCCTCTTCGACATCTACAAGATTCTTCAGCTTGTTCAGGAAAAACTTATCAACCAGAGTGATTTCGTAAAGCTTTTCGAGGTCATGTCCTCTTCTTATAGCTTCTGCGAGAACAAACATACGCATATCGTCTATGACATACAGTCTGTCCTCGAGGGCTTCATCCGTGAGCTCGTGTACCACCGGGACCAGTAATCCGTAGATATTAAGTTCAAGGGACCGGATTGCCTTCATCAGGGATGCTTCAAAGGTATTTGCAATGGACATGACTTCGCCGGTTGCCTTCATCTGTGTTCCGAGTGTTCTTTTCGCCTTTACAAACTTATCAAAGGGGAACTTGGGGATCTTTGTAACAATATAATCCAGCGCAGGCTCGAAGCAGGCCTTCGTGCAGCCGGTGACTTCGTTGGGAATCTCATCAAGTGAATATCCGCATGCGATTCTGGAAGCAACTTTGGCAATAGGATAACCGGTTGCCTTCGAGGCAAGTGCAGATGATCTTGAAAGTCTCGGATTAACCTCGATTACTGCATAATCGCCGTTTGTGGGATGCTGTGCAAACTGTACGTTGCAGCCTCCGACAATGTTGAGCTCTTCAACAATTTTAAGCGCAGAAGTACGAAGCGTCTGGTATTCAATATCCGTCAGTGTCTGTGCAGGGGCTACGACGATTGAGTCACCGGTATGGACACCGACCGGATCAAAGTTCTCCATCGAGCAGATCGTGATTTTATTTCCCTTGGCATCACGGACTGCTTCAAATTCGATTTCCTTCCAGCCGGCAATACTCTTTTCGATGAGTACCTGGTGGACGCGGCTTACAGCAAGTCCGGTCGTTGCAATTTCAACGAGCGCTTTCTCGTCTGCGACGATTCCGCCGCCGGTGCCGCCTAATGTGAATGCCGGGCGGACGATGACAGGATAACCGATTTTAATCGCGATTCTCTTGCATTCTTCTATCGTCTGGGCCGTTTCAGAAGGAATACATGGCTCATTAATACGAAGCATGGCTTCACGGAAATCTTCGCGGTCTTCACCCATCTTGATTCCTTTGGCCTGCGTCCCCATAAGAACGACACCCTGCTCCTTCAGGAAGCCGCATTCATCGAGCTCCATTGCAAAGTTCAAACCTGTCTGGCCGCCAAGCGATGCCAGCAGGCCGTCTATTTTTTCTTCAATTATCAGCTTTTTGATAACATCAATCTGTAAAGGCTCGAGAAAAACTTTATCTGCCATATCCGGATCAGTCATGATTGTTGCCGGATTACTGTTGATCAGTACCACGAAAAAGCCTTCTGCCTTAAGCGCCCGGCATGCCTGCGTGCCTGCATAGTCAAACTCGGCAGCCTGTCCGATAATAATCGGGCCTGAGCCGATGACCATAACCCTGTTAACATCACTTCTTCTTGGCATAATGTATCTCCTTTTACGTGTCGTCCCCGCTGCTGTTATGCGGAAGCGCCTCTATAATTATACGCATGTTTGAATTATTATACACAACGAACCGATTGACTTCAACATCAAATTCCTGCCTGGGGAATTCAGGTCAGCCAATTTTTCTTGCTATGGCATCAAGCAGATCCTGTTTCATGCGTATCGCTTCATCATATGTCGCCTGCTGAAAGTCCATCGGCTTTAAGTCATCGCGCTTCTTGTAGGCACACATAAGACTTCTGGAAGCGTTAACGATGGCACCTTTTCCTGCAGCATTAAAATTGACGGCTGCTGCATCGGCACTTCCGCCCTGTGCACCGTACCCGGGCACGAGAATCAGGGATTTGGGCATAATCTGACGAAGGGCTGCTGCCTGCTCCGGCCATGTCGCACCGACAACAGCGCCGACTGAGCTGAATCCGCTCTCACCGATCAGGTCTTCTCCCCAGGAGGCTACCTTTTGTGCGAATTTTTCATAAAGCGGGCGGCCGTCCTGCATAATCAGGTCCTGAAAATCACCTGCGGATGGATTGGATGTCCTTACGAGGATATACATGCCTTTACCCTTGCTTTTTGCTACATCAATAAAAGGTTTAATTCCGTCGATACCCAGGTAGGCATTGAGCGTGATGGCATCTGCGTCATTCATAGCGGTGACAGACTGATCCCAGAGAGTCGTTTCGCCGATAATGGCATTTGCGTAAGCCGCAGCTGTTGGTCCGATATCATTTCTTTTGGCATCGGCGATGACAAGCATCCCCTTCTCTTTTGCATAGGTTATGGTTCTTCGAAGTGCTTCCACTCCATGAACGCCGTACATCTCATAATAGGCAAACTGCGGTTTAATCGCAGGTATGATCTCACAGGTTGCATCAATCAGCATACGGTTGAAATCATAGATCGCCATCGCAGTTGCCATTGCTTTGTCTTCGACCTGGCTGCCCCAGTAAAGAAGCATTTCTTCGGGAACATAGTCTGCAACAGGATCAAGTCCAAGAACGGTCGGGTTAGAAAGGGCAGAAATTCGATCCGTTAACCGGTCAGCAAAGTTCTTCATATGTAATTTTACCTCCTGTGATGGTCAAGAGTGTATTCCCATACATTGTATACCCGTGAAACGGTGTATTCCTTGCTTTACTGAGCATTTTTTCCTTGTCAAAGACAAAACTTTGCTCAAGGTCAAAGACCGCGAGATCTGCCGGTGCTCCGGCCTCAAGTGTTCCTCTTCCCAGCTTCAGAAGATCGGAAGGATTCTTCGACATACAGCTGACCAGATCGGCCAGAGTCAGGTAACCCGGTCGGACCAGATATGTGTAGCCAAGGGCAAATGCCGTTTCAAATCCTACGATACCATTATTGGCCAGTGAGAATTCGAGATCCTTCTCATCTGTATGGTGCGGTGCATGATCCGTTACAATAAGATCAATCGTCTTATCTTTCAGACCTTCAATGATGGCAAGTCTGTCTTCTTCTGTACGAAGCGGCGGGTTCATCTTGGCGTTCGNNTTCTTCGGTGAGGACAAAGTAATGAGGGCAAGTCTCCGCAGTAACTTTTACGCCGCGGACTTTAGCTTCCCTGATCATCCGCACGCCGCCCTTTGTGCTGACATGGCAGATGTGAATCGGAAGGTTCAAATACTCTGCCATAACCAGATCTCTGCTGATCATTACATCTTCTGCTGCTGAAGGAATTCCGCGCAGGCCGAGCTGGGTGGATATCCACCCCTCATTCATCACGCCTGCTGAAAGAGACGGTTCCTCGCAGTGGTTCATGACCGGCAGCGAAAAGTCAGATGCATACTCCATTACCTTCCGAAGAAGATCAGGTGTCTCAATCGGGTGCCCGTCGTCACTGATCCCAACAATACCCTCTTCCTTCATCAGGCCGAATTCGGCAAGCTCTTTGCCTGCAAGTCCCTTACTGGCAGCGCCGATCGGGAAAACATTTGCGAAGCCCTCGTTTTTTGCTTTTGTCATGATACTTCTGACAACAGATGCGTTGTCACATGCCGGACGTGTGTTAGGCATCGGGCAGACACTTGAAAAACCGCCTTTTGCAGCGCTTTTTGTACCCGAGATTATGTCCTCGCGGTATTCGTAACCCGGATCGCGCAGATGGCAGTGAGCATCAACGAGACCCGGCAATACAGCTGCACCATTGACATCAATTATCCTGTCGGCTTTACCGCTCAGCTTTTTGGCGAAAACGCCGTCTTCAATAAATAATTCGGACAGTGCGGGACCGCCCATTATTTTTGCATTTATCAAATGAATTTTCATTCCTGATTCCTCCTTGCCATTAACAGATAAAGAACAGCCATACGCACAGCAACACCGTTGGTAACCTGATCGTTAATCACGGACTGCGGGCTGTCATATATGGCTGTCGGCATTTCTACACCATGATTACAGGGCCCCGGATGCATGACAATCGCCCCCGGCTTTGCAAGGGAAAGAATCTTCTGATCAATTGCGTAATATTTGTAATATTCAGGAACGGACGGGAAAAGCGATTTGCTCTGTCTTTCAAGCTGAAGGCGAAGGCCCATGACTACATCCGCGCCTTCTACGGCCTCTGCAACCGTCCTGGCGACCGTGCAGCCAAGCTTCTCTATACCGATCGGCATCATTGTTGCCGGACCGGCCACGCGTACATGCGCCCCCATCTTTGACAGGCCGATCGCATTGCTCCTGGCAACGCGGCTGTGGTATACGTCCCCGCATATGGCAACTTCAAGCCCTTCAAGGGATCCGTACTTTTCTTTCATGGTGTACATATCAAGAAGTGCCTGCGTCGGATGCTCGTTCATTCCGTCGCCTGCATTGACAATCGAGGCATTGAGTTTGGGAGCGATGAAATGAGGCGCTCCCGACTGGCTGTGTCTCATGACGATAATGTCTGTAGACATAACGTCGATGGTTCTTGCCGTGTCTAGCAGGGATTCACCCTTATTTACGCTGCTGCCCGAGGAAGAAACATTGGCACTGGATGCACCCATGAATTTCGATGCCATTTCAAATGAAAGTCTGGTTCTTGTGCTGTTCTCGTAGAACAGTGTCACGATCGATTTTCCCTGTAAATGAGATGTCTTTTTATTGCCTGACTTCATGACCATTTTCATGAGTTCTGCGGTCTTAAGAATTTCAGCGATCTCTTCCGGCAAAAGCTCCTTCATTCCGAGCAGATCTTTGTTTCTAAGCTTCATACACGCACCTCATCGCACAGGACCACACGGTCTTGTCCGTCAATTTCCTTAAGTTCTACATGAATGGATTCTGTATTTGAAGTCGGAATATTTTTGCCGACAAAATCCGCACGGAAAGGCAGCTGCCTGTGTCCCCTGTCAATCATGATCGCCAGCTGAATCGCAGCGGGTCTTCCCATATCGAAAACAGCTTCGATTGCAGCTCGGACGGTACGCCCCGTATAGAGCACATCATCAATCAGGACAACGGTCTTATCATTAATATTAAAAGGAATGTCAGTGCCGTTGACAACCGGATGTACGCTAAGTTTCGAAAGGTCATCCCTGTAAAAAGTAATGTCAAGAATTCCGACAGGAGGCATAAATCCCTCAATCTGTTCAAGAATCGATGCGACACGATGCGCCATCGGAACACCTCTGCGCTGAATGCCGATGAGAACCAGGTTTGATAACCCTTTATTCTTTTCGACGATCTCATGGGCAACACGGGTAAGTGCACGCTGCACAGCGCGTTCATCCATCAATGTGGATTTTTCATAAATCTCAGACATGTAATTCCTCCTTTGCGGCTAACAGCCGCTGCCCGAAAGCTTCTGCAGCGAAATCCCGTGATGAAGGTACAAAAAAACCTCCAGCAGCTTATGTGCGGAAGGCTGATAAATATGCGCAATTCGCCCGCCAAATGGCGAGCCGCTATCATAATCACCCTTCCAGACCTCTCGGGATCTAAGTTAAAAGGTTCCTGTCCAAGAAATAATAATCTATTCGTTGACACTTTTCAAGATGTTGTGATAAAATTCTCAAGAACTTAACGCATGGGGACGTGGCGGAATCGGCAGACGCAGCAGACTCAAAATCTGCCAATAGTGATATTGTAAGGGTTCAAGTCCCTTTGTCCCCACCAAAGTTTTACAAAAGAACGTCTCACGATGGTGAGACGTTCTTTTGTCAGCCTTTGCCCGCAAACAACATAATTTCATGTAATGTATCAATGCATTAAAATCACCATCGGTATCTACAAACACCAATCCGACGCCATGCTGCTTCAGCAGCGGGATCAGCTGTTTGTAATAGGATGCAATAAATTCATCAAAGAACGCCGGTGATATCATAGGTCCGTTTGCACCGCTCAAATCCTCTGATATATATAGAACATCTGGCTTGAGCATATCAATGACTTTCAGCAGCTTTGTGGTATATATTTCCAGGATCGACTGACACATGTCATGAATCAGCTCCGGTTCATCGTAAAATACGAAAAGATGTTCCTCAATGCCAAGCAATTCACGGGGAACCCAGAAAAAACCCTCAATGTTCAGACGCAGGGAATAATCGCCAGCCTCATGTGCATTAACAAATGGACCGTATACTTCCTCAAGAATCTCATCCGTGTAAAGGAGTTCCAGCTGCCTTTTTCCGTATTCCTTAAGAGCCTCCCAGTCTTCCTGACTTTCAACCGGATTATGGATTTCCCTTTCCAAACCGCTTGACTTGTCCCTGCATACGATCTTTCCAAGAACATTTCGGCGAGTAAGAGTTCCTTCCGTTTCACCCAGCACTTCAGGTACTGTTCTGCAGAAAGGAAGATTAAAGCCAATCCTCAAGACAGGATCAAAACCCAGACTGTGTTCATACTCCATGACACCGCGGCTTCCGTTTACAACAAAATACATTTTCTTCTGTTCATCTAAAGAAGAATCAGCAGGATCTTTATAATAGAGTGCGCGATCCGTCAGTTCCCTGGATATGCCTTCTTCAACAAAGCGCTCAGCAGTGAGATTCCACGGATAAAATGTTTCTTCGACAGAACCGCTGCCCTCATATGGAGTAAAGCCTAACGTTGCGCGTTCCTTTTCAGCATAATTCATAAATATTTCCTCGCATTTTCAAATCTATGATTCCATTATGCCAAAGCAATCCAGCCGGATGTTATGACAAAACGATCACACTCTAGCAGAAAATAAATCATTGGATTTGATTTTGATATGCTTGAGATATTTCTTATTTTATTTGATTGAAAAGCAATCAGATACACGCAAGTTTTCCAATCCCCTTCTCATAGACCTTGACCATAATGACAATCATCTTCTCATGATCTTGATTTTCAGTCAAAGTATCAGAATCCATCCCCATTTGCTCAAGCAGAGATTTCACCGATATAAAAACATTATGTGTATCAAGAAGCCCCCATTGCAGTTGATCGAGCAGATGCGCGTAGAGTGAAGTAAGTACAACAAGAGTTGGTTCTGATGCGATGCCGTGCAGGTATGCACAAAAATCCGGATATGACAGTCCCCCCTGTGGAATTGATTCCCAGATTGATGCCTCTGTAACATGAAATCTGTCCATTCTTCTAAGTATGCTGAATTGCTGGGCAGCACCTAATTGAGTTTGCAGGAACAGGGCTTCTTTTACAGCAGCTATTACCGTTCGTCCGATAAGTTCGCCAAGCTTGCAGTGTTTTCCTGCGGACGTAAGCTTCACAGGTGATTCTGAATCGGAAATAATGATAATCCCATCCGTGCCGGAGCCTGTGGCTATTCCTGTCGAATAGCGGCTGGGAGCCAGGAGTTCCTGCGTCGCGGCTGCCTTGGCTTCCGCGCTCGTAACCATTGCCTGAGCGAGTGCACTTTCGGTTAGGTCAGCATCGATAAACAGAAGGATATTGATCGTTCCGGGAGCAAAGACAAAGCTTCCCAGGGTCTCATGCCACTCGGCCCTGTCTCCTGCCCTTCCGCCGTTTACATCAATCCCGCCGGTAACAACTGCAGTCACAGTTGTATCTGCATACGACATTGATTGTATGGATACATTATCCATATCAGCTGCTGTCGTTAAACCGCATGACCGGGAAGGATCGAGTCCCAGATCGAAGGCTACTATCCGCATGTGTTCCGAGAATGTCGGGGCTTTCATGCCGTGAAAATCCGGATCAGACTTCCGACCGTTCTCAGGGTTATCCAGGCTCTTATAATCATGTTTATAATCCTGATTAAAAACCCATTTCAAGTCTTCCCTGTATCCGCCGTTATATGCAGCCGTGCTCAGCACCTTGCGTCTGCCGGTAAAGCATGCAATGATTGCAGTATCCGTCTGCTGAAGTGTATCCTGGTTTGTAAAGCTGTGTATAATCTTCATTAAAACCCCCGCTTCAGAAATGAGTTATGCTATTCCCTCGCCTAATATTTTGTATATCTGCGGCATATCCAGACTGCTTCGCATGGCATCCGCCAAAATATTGTATTGGAGATCTTTGTGGCGGTCCGTGCTGATCAGGTCCTCCCATACGCTCTCAATACCTTTTTTCCTGATAAGCATTTTGATCAGAGCCGTTCCTAATCCGCCGTCAAAAAGACCGTGCAGGTAACTCCCGAATACATTGCCGCATACGGCACCGTCATAATTCCCGTTTGACAGCAAGGAAAACGGCTTTGCGCCTTCAAGGAGTACAGTCCGGCCCATATGGATTTCATAGCCCTCTATTTCTGTCAAAGACAGGCCGGCAAATTCGTCATCAAAAAGCAGCGTTTTACCGGAAACACGTGTCCGCACCTTCTCATTTTCATAAACAGTACTGACCGGGAGTAATTCCATGCCGCGAAGATTCCCACCTTTTTCAAGTTCAATTCCTTCAGGGTCATCGAGGACGCTTCCAAGCATCTGATAGCCTCCGCAAATACCGATAACCGGAATACCTGCCGATGAACGCTTCTTTATTGCTGCTTCCAGGCCGATCTTCCGAAGCCAAAGAAGGTCATTCATGGTGTTCTTTGTTCCGGGAATTATGATCAGATCAGGTGTCTTCAGATCCTCTGCCGAATCCACATAGCGCAGACCGACAGGCGGCATCCGCGACAAAGCGTTAAAATCCGTGAAGTTTGAAACGTGCGGCAGATGGATAACGGCTATATCCAGAGGATTTTCTCCGGTCTTTTTTGCTTTGAATCGATCGGACAGACTGTCCTCATCGTCAATATCAAGACTGAGGTATGGAATAACACCAAGAACCGGTACATTTGTCAGTTCCTCAAGCATTTTAAGACCCGGCTTAAGGATCTTAAGATCTCCGCGGAACTTATTGATTATAATTCCCCTGACGCGGCTGCGCTCATTTTCCTTTAGCAGTGCAATCGTGCCATATACACTGGCAAAAACACCGCCCCGATCGATATCAGCGACAATAATAACCGGCGCACCGGCCATCTCGGCCATTCCCATATTTACAATATCGTCTTTATTCAAATTGATTTCAGCCGGACTTCCCGCACCTTCAATGACAATAATGTCATACAGCGACGCAAGTTCACTGTATGCCGCCATAATCAGGGAACGCAGCTGCGGCCGGAATTCAAAATATGCTGCAGCGTCCATGGTTCCCAGGACTTCTCCGTTTACGATCACCTGGCTGCCCATGTCGCCGGTCGGTTTGAGCAGAACGGGATTCATTAAAACGGAAGGTTCTATTCCTGCGGCTTCTGCCTGCATAACCTGTGCCCTTCCCATCTCAAGCCCGTCTGAGGTGATATAGCTGTTCAAGGCCATATTCTGACTTTTAAATGGAGCACAGAGGAATCCGTCCTGCATGAAGATACGGCATAATCCTGCTGTTACAACGCTTTTGCCTGCATTGGACATCGTACCCTGAATCATGATCGGTTTTACCATAATGACTCCCTCTTACAGGCAGAAAGTTCATCAATTAATCTTATATTTTCACTGTGCGTACGCACCGCAATACGATAATAGCCCGAAGATAATCCCGGATATTGACTGCAGTCACGGATCAGGATCCCCTTTTCCCGCATCTTGCCGGTAAGTTCGGGAATATCAGTCCTGAAAAAGATATAATTAGCCTCGCTGTCGTATACCTGCATTCCCAGTGTTCGCAGGGCACCAGATAAATATTCCCGTTCTTCCTGAATCAGTACACGAGCTGTCTGCACATAATCCTTCTCCAGAAGTGCTGCGATTCCTGCTGCCTGCGCAAGTGATGAAACAGCCCACGGCTGTCCCGCGATGCGCATACCGGCCAGAAGTTTTGCATCAGAGGACAGGCAATAGCCAAGCCGGACACCCGCCATTCCAAATATTTTTGTAAATGCTTTGAGAATAAGCAGGTTTGCGCAGACCTGCAATTTCGGCTTGAGCGTGTGAAGATCAGGATTATCCAGAAACCCGTTAAAACATTCGTCAATCACAAGCAGTATGTTTAATTCAAGGCAGATATTCAGGATTTTTTGCAGAAGATCGTTTTCGATTGTCAGTCCTGTCGGATTATTAGGACTGCATAGAAAAAGCACATCCACATCCGGCTGGAGCAAAAAAATAATATTATCCGTTACGCGAAATCCATCATTTTCACTTAAATGATGGTGAATGATATGACATGATATATTCATAAGACATCTTTCATATTCGGCAAAAGTCGGATCTGTAATGACAGCCTTCAAAGGTTTTCGGGCGTATACAAGCCGATCAATCAGATCAGCCGATCCGTTGCCGCATAATACAAATTCAGGAGGAACCCCTTCATATCCGGAAATCGCAGCCGTCAGCTTCCTGCAGAGTGGATCAGGATACTCGTCAATCTTTTCCGCTGCCTGACTGATAGCCCGTTTTACACCGGACGGAACACCAAGGGGATTACAGTTTGCTGAATAATCCAGCGGCTCATACCCGTATTCCATCTCAAAACTCACCGTATCCCCGCCATGAATTAAAGCCATATGATTAGTCCTTTCAAGATTACGCACAGAATGAGACAAAGGAAGGATGTACCGAAAAGCAGCCGGTTAGCACGGCGGATATCAGAAATTTCAATTGCGCGGTCATCATCACCGATGGCAGGCTTGCTTACAAGTTTGCCGAAATAATATGAATCTCCGCCGAGTCTGATATGCAGCGCACCGGCGCAGGCAGCCTCCGTATGAGCTGAATTGGGACTTTTATGATTAAGCCGGTCGCGCCAGAATATCATCCAGGACTTTTTGACATCCAATCCTGTAAAAAAGGCTGAACCGACCATCAGTAATCCGGACAGGCGTGCAGGTATGAAGTTGGCCGCATCATCAAGTTTGGCTGAGGCCCTGCCAAAATAAAGATACAAGGGATTTTTATAACCAACCATACTGTCCAGTGTATTAATTGCTTTATAAAGGATGCCAAGAGGAGCGCCTCCTATAGCCATAAAAAGCATCGGAGCAATGACGCCGTCGCTGGTATTTTCAGCCACCGTTTCCACGGCAGCCCTGGTGACTCCGGCTTCATCCAATTCTTCCGTATCCCGGCCGACTATCCAGCTCACTGCTTTACGGGCAGTTGTGATATCACCCTTTTCAAGCTCCCTGTGCACAGCCATGCTTTCATCCCGTAAGGAGCGCATGGCGAGACACTGCCAGCAAAGAATGCTTTCAACTGCAAGTCCAAACAGCGGATGAATCAGCACGCAGAGATATAAGAGTCCAAAAGCTGACAGGCACCAGACCGCAGGAACCAGAATTGCCAGCACAACTCCGCCTGCAAACTCGCCCTTTGAGGTTTTAGGAAATATTCTCCTCAGCAAATGTTCAGACCATACAATCACCTTGCCGATGGCTGCAACTATATGAGGCCATTTGTGAGGATCCCCAACCAGAACATCTATAGTGAATCCAATCAGCAGGGCATAAAGATGCATCACAGGTCAATTACCTCCATCTCTTCATATGGTGTCAATACAGCGTTGTTTTCCCATGTCTTATTAACAAGATATGTACGCCATCCCTTCACATTCCCGGTATGCCAGTCAAAATATTCCCTGGAAGGTCTGGCAAATGCAGCCATCACTGCCATAATCGTACCGCCATGTGCAAGAATGATAATACGGTCTTCATTTGTTTGATCCGCTGACCCTTCGATAATGCCAGATTGCCTATTGAAGTTGTTCCGACATATCTCTTCTCTAACGATTATGTCGAAGGCTTCCCGCACCCGCGTCTTAAACTCCGCTGTACTTTCCCCGTTTGGACAGGCGCCCTGGCAGCCGCCTTCGACCCAGGCACGATAATCATGATCCGTCTCCATCTCATTGGCGTTTCTGCCTTCAAAATCACCGAAATCCATCTCACACAAATCGCGGCATATGATTTGTTTTGCATTAGGAAAAAGAATGTCTGCTGTTTCACGGGCTCGCCTCGCAGAGCTGACATACACTTCCGCGACTCCCGGAAAAGTCCCGGCAAGCCTTACAGCCGCAATGCCTTCCGGACAAAGTGATTCGTCAGTTTTTCCGACATATTTTCCCGTCAGATTCCCGTCTGTCTGTCCGTGCCGAAGCAGAATGATCTCCATTATTTACCCCTTTATTATGCTCGGAATACCGCTGTACAGCCGGACCACCGCTTTGGCTTCCTTCGCAAGGAGGATACACAGACGGCCGACGGATTCCCGGATTTTGCGTTCATCGTGCAATACAGGAACAATTCCGCAGCCTACCTCGTTACAAATAACGACTTCTTTACATAATAGTTCAGGCAGGAGCATGCTGATCTCGTCCGGGTTTTTGGCCACAAGATCCTGAAGATTATAAATAACAGGTCTTTCATTCAGGACAGCATCCGCAAGCTCGGTATCAGAATACCCGTATTCATTCATAACATACTCGCGTTTACCTGATGCAATACCACCGATTACTAAAATCATTCATCTGCCCCCCGTTTCATCTGAACCATTGTGTGACTGCGATAACGGCTAGCATCGTGAGCTCCGCAGTCTGAAGAAAATAACCCGCCAGGTCACCGCTCATGCCTCCGAATTGCTTCTTTGACATAAAAAATAAATAGATCATTACAGTGAAAGCCGCAAGAAGCATAGCCGCACCTGTTATCCAATCTATATAAATCATGCCGGACGCACAAAGCATTAAAAATAAAAGTAATACAATAACGGAATATTTCCCGGAAGATTCTTCCCTGAAGGTACGGACTAGTCCTTTTGCAGAATTTGTCTGAAAACACAGGATCGACAGCCCGCTTAAAATTCTTGAAAGGACATGCATAGCGCCCAGAAGCAGCAGTGTCCGTCTATCCAGTTTCAATTCCGTACAAAGGGCTGCATACAGCAGGAAATAACCGCACACTCCCATGATCGCAAAAGCCCCGGCATTCGGATCTTTGAGAATCTCCCTCTTCCGGGCCGGTTCTGCATGACTTGCCAATGCATCAATCGTATCGCTGAATCCGTCGAGATGAATTCCACCCGTTATGGCAATCGGAATCAATGTCAATCCGGCAGCCGTAAGTATATTCCCGAAATTCTGCATGCCGCAGAACCATCCCCAAGCCCAAATGGCTGCACCGATCACGGCTCCGACCAGCGGAAACGCACAAAGCATATACCTCATACTTTCAGGCCGCCATGCTACTTTGGGCATCGGAATACGGGAGAACATCGAAAACGCCACGGCAATCGTACGGAATATATTCATGCGATTTCTCCCTTTCTGAAAATTGGAATGCCGCATACGACTTCAACTACACGCTCAAAATACCGTGAGAGATCCCTGTTCAGTGTACCTAGAATATCCAGATATTCAACAGTTCCCACATCATATGAAGAACCGTCAGCAAAAACATCATTTGATACAACGATCAGGTTATCGCATTTCTGTTCAAGCTTTAGAAAACCTTCTTTTATTGCTTCAACCGCGCGCATGCCCGCGCCTTCCGGCGCGAAAAGTTCATTTGCGGCAAGATTCCCTATGCACTCCAGCAGGATCGTCCCTCGTTCAGGTATTCGAAGGCGGCCAAGGTCCGTATAGCATTCAATCGTCAAAAAATTCTTTTGTGCCCGTTGCTCCTGATGTTTTTTTATCCGCTGCCGGCTCTCTTCATCGTAAGGCATCATGGTTGCGAC
>DIEQ01000041.1:39748-51894 GCA_002418705.1 Mageeibacillus sp. UBA5770
TTCCCGGAGGCTGATCCGCCGATAACAAGGGTTCGCATTCAAACGTCCTCCTGTGGGGTATAAGCCTCAATTCCTATATCTGAAAAAGTCGACATATCATTATAGACAGCCAGCGCCATATCCAGAAGTGGCCAGGCACATACGGCGCCGGTTCCTTCGCCGAGCCGCATCCCGGCTGTTATCAGCGGCTTCAGGTCAAGTGCGTCAAGTGCCATGTATCCTGCAGGCTCTGCAGAGACATGGCTCGATATCATGGCACAGCCGCATCCCGGACACAGGCGCGCTGCAAGAAGTGCACTTACGGCACTTATAAAGCCGTCAATCATCACAGGTATGCGGTAAATTGCTCCTCCGATGAATACACCGGCCATCCCTGCAATATCAAATCCGCCAAGCTTATGAAGTATATCGAGTGCATCAGAAGGATCCGGTTTATTGCATTCGATTGCCTGCTCGATTACTTTGATCTTTCGTTTCAAACCTGTATCCGATAATCCTGCGCCACGGCCGGTAACATCAGAGACAGGACGGCCAAGAAGAACCGAGGCAACAGCACTT
The DNA here is from genome assembly GCA_002418705.1 of Mageeibacillus sp. UBA5770. Next base: position 40,307 of record DIEQ01000041.1, read on the forward strand.
GATGTTGTCGTATTGCCGATACCCATTTCTCCTGTAGCAAGCATCGAATAACCTTGTTCTTTTTTCTGACGTACAAGGTCTATTCCAACTTCTATTGCCTGCAGCGCCTGATTCCTTGACATCGCAGGACCAACCGCAATATTTCCTGTACCGGGACCAACTCGTCTGTCAAGAATCCCTGGCACTTCGGAGTGGCTGTTCATTCCAATATCCACCGGAATAACAGCAGCATGGGCAATGTCCGCCATGCGGCAGACGGAGGAATTCCCGCGGGCAATATTTTCGGCAACGATACGTGTTACATCACTTCCGCACTGTGTCACGCCCTCAGCGACAACACCGTTATCCGCACACATGACAAGGACTGCACGCCTGCTTATATCGATGCTTTCGGTTCCGGTAAGTCCGGCAATTTTAACGACCGTTGCTTCCAGAAGTCCGAGACTCCCGAGCGGGATTGCAAGATTCGTCCAGCGGGCAAGAGCACGTTTTGTCACTTCAGGATTCACCGGTGCAATGAAATCATTCCAGTTTCCAATACTCATATCGCTCCTCCTTACTCCTGCCACAGTGCAAGCAAGCTCTCCATCCAAACATATACATCCATAGAATAGGTTTTTTTCAGGTTTTCCCGTGTAAGGACTTCATTAATATCCCCGGAAGATACCAGGTTCCCATGGTCAAGAAGTAAGGCATGTGTACCATATGCCTTTGCCAGGCTGAGATCATGTACCACTGATATAACCGCCCGTCCCGAATCTTTGATCCATTCCTTAATCAGTCCGAACATCTGTTTCTGGTACACCAAATCCAGGTGATTGGTTGGTTCATCAAGGATCAGAAGCCTCGGATTCTGAGCAAAAAGCTGCGCAAGAAAGGTTCTTTGCAGCTCTCCGCCGGAAAGCGTCAGCACCGACTGCTGCCTGATCGGAAGCATCCCGGTCAATTCAAGCGCACGGTGTATCTTTTGCTCGTCTTCATCTGAAGTCGCCCCGAAAATTCCCGTTGAATATGCATACCGGCCCAGTTTGACAACTTCTTCAACAGAAAACGAATAACTGACATTGTGATTCTGCGTAAGAACGCCCAGTTTTCTGGCAAGGTCAGAAGGTTTGTGCCGGATTATATTTGATCCGTCAAATTGTACCTTCCCTGAATATGGCACTCCCTGTGAAACGGCATTTACGACCGTACTCTTCCCCGCTCCGTTCGGTCCGACAATCATCAGCCATTGTCCCGGTTCAATCGAGAAGCTCACATTGTTGACGATGGTCAATTTCCCATAACGAACGGTCAGGTCTATAACATCCAGCAGATTTTCTTTTTCAGTCAGGCCGGATTCAATTATCTTTTTTGACATAATTCATCCCGCCTTTCTTGCTTTGTAAAATATTAATACAAATGCGATGGCACCGATAAATGAGGTAACAACGCCAATCGGAACTTCAAGAGGTCTCAGAAGTACTCGCCCGGCAAGATCAGCAAGCATCAGGAACGATGCCCCCGTGAAAAGGGATACGGGCAAAAGTTTTTTATGGTTCGGACCTACGATCATGCGCGTCATGTGAGGTATGACAAGGCCGACAAAACCGATTGTTCCTCCAATAGACACACATACACCGATTAGCGCAGATACGGATATCAGCACGGTAAACTTCACTTTTCTCACATTTACGCCAACATGACGGGCATTATCCTCGCCGATGGCAAATGCATTCAATTCCTGTGAAAACAACAGAATGAGCGCGCCAAAAATGACCAGTGCAGCAAAAAGTATCAAAGCATTTTCATAACTGCTTCCGGCCAGAGACCCCATCGTCCAGAACATTATGGATTTGATTTTATCCCCGGAAAAAGTAATGATAAGGCTGATGATACTGTGCGCAAACATGGTAAATATCACACCGATCAGGATGATGGTATTCGTCGAAAGCGAAAAATCTAATTTATATGACAGGGACAGTATCAGAATGAGGGACAAAAATGCAAAAAGCATCGCCATAATAACCGTCCCGCCAAAAGGCAGGCCCGGGACGGTGATGCCGAAAGCGATCGCAATGACGGCTCCGAGTGAAGCACCTGAAGATACCCCCAAAGTGGATCCGTCTGCCAGCGGATTGCGCAGCAGTCCCTGCATCGCACCGCCGCAAAGGGACAGGGATGCGCCGACAAGTGCAACACACAGGATACGCGGAAGCCTTACAAAAATAATGATGGACTGGGAAATACCCGCAGGTATCGGCAGGCCCCATATCGTATACCATATTGCTGTCAGCGTATCCTTTACGGGAACGCTCACGCTCCCGGCACACACACACAGCAGCATGACACACAGTGTAACGATGCCAAACATAATATATTCAAATAATATGAAGCCTTCACGTCTGTTTTTCACTTGATTACCTTCAAATATTTGGGGGGGCGGAGCAATCCCCGCCCCCTGTAATTCATATTAAGAACCTGAATTTGTTTCATAAACGTATGTATACAGAGTCTTTACCGCATCGGCAAGGCGCGGACCGGGACGGGATATTTCATTGGAGTCTGCATTCAGGATTGTTTCGTTCTTTATAGCCTTCATATCCTGCCAGCCTTCACGTCCCATGATTTCTTCGACCGGGGTTACACCTTCACCAAAGTACATTGCGATGGTTACAATATAATCGGGATCACGCTCGATGACCTGTTCCTGAGACACCTCGCCCCAGCCTTCTACATCGACGAAAATGTTTGTCAGCCCGATCATTGTGGCCAGTTCATCCATGAATGTACCTTTTCCAGCGGTCCAAAGGCCATATTCGAGAGGAGACACTTCAAAATAAACTGTTTTGCCGCTTGCTGCATCTGACTTCGAAGCAATCTCATCAAATGCGGTCTTCATCTGGTCAACCACACCAGCCGCCTGTTCATCTTTGCCTGTAATGGCACCGATGAGTTCAATGGCCGTATAGACACCGTCAATATCTTTCGCATCACTGACCACAACGGAAATACCTGCCTCTTCAAGGGCAGCAATCTGTTCCTCGGTCTGTGCCATTGTGCTCATAAGTACAACCTGAGGCTCAAGTGCTATGATTTGTTCAATATTGGTATCCATTCCGGACTGTACGGAAGGAACACTGCTGACCTCTGCCGGATAATCACAGTATTCACCGCGGCCGACAAGCGCAGCTCCTGCACCGAGGGCAAAGAGGATTTCACAATCCGATGCCGTAAGGGCTACAATTTTGTCTGCAGGTGCTTCGAGAGCGATTTCACGACCGGTCATGTCAGTAATCGTAATGCCGGGAACTGCAGCCTCCGTGGATTTTGTCTGAGACGCTGTCGTTTCAGTTACGGCAGATAATTCCGTCGAAACAGCAGCGGTGGTTGCACTCGCTTCTGTTGAACAGCCTGCGGCAAGTGACAGCATCATAACAGCGGACAGGGCAATTGATAATAGTTTTGTGATTTTCATAAATTCCCTCCTTCAATATAAGCCAATGAATAGATTGGGAAGGAGCACAAAAAAGTTGCTCCCCTAGTTCGCGGAGCAACTTAATAAAGATAGACGAATCACGCCTAACAATACAAATTCTCAACCCCAGGAGTTTAAAAAACGTGTAAACAGGTCTCCCGACTTAGCTTCATCCTACTTTGGCGTCTTCCCGTCATAAGACAGTGACTTATTTGCCATTTCGTCAGCTTCACGGTTACTGGGATAGTCCGGAAATCTCATCCGCGTTCCCTTGGTATCTTTCGACACCAGCACATTTCGTGCAGTTCACAAGCTATTCATTTGCTATACGATATCACATCGCATATTTACAGACAAGCAATCTTTTCTGTTTTTTTGTACAATATCAATGGATTTAACTCTTATGATAAGGTGGATAATATGTCAGAAGGTATTCTTCTGTCCTGTTTGTCCGTCTCTGTAATAATTACCATTGGGTCAGCAGCCAAAAAAGCAAGTGTAATTTCTTTAGCCAGCTCCCTGATTACATCCTGGAAAGAGACAATTCCATCCTTTTCAGGCCAAGTCTGAATCGAAAAAACGCACTTGGTGAAGTTCTTTTTTGCTGTGAAAACGGCAGCTGCACGGCCATGACCGGCGTCCTGTGTTTCGAATGCATAAATGATCCAGTCTTGTGTCCTTGACATCAGATAAAGCTTTTCGGGATCATTCGAAGTTGATTTAGCTGCATGAACATGAAGCGCGATTTCTTTCATGATATCCGGAACCGTCGCTGTTGTCTCATAAATAATTTTACGCCTGACGAGCTTAAGTCCAACCATATATTGAGAACGATTCAAAAATTGAGTCACAACTGTTTTTCGAGCCGAATTCCTGGCCTTATGAAAAAGAAAAGCAAAACTATTCTGCATGCCGGCGGCAAAAGAAGAATCCAAAATACTCATATATATAATCACCCTTAAGTAAGCTGCTGTGGATGTCTGATTTATTGAATTCACTTAACCAATTGTATTTCTTCTTATAGAATAACAAAAATAATTGTTATGAATAGGTTGAAATTTCTTCAACCCTCTATTCATAACCAACATTTATGGAAAAATCCGACTGACTGCCTATTGATGTATAGTCAAATGATATCGTAAATGATCCATCAGCGTTGGGTACAAAGTTCCTGAATAATCTGACCTGTTCGCTCATACTGTTCAGATATGGACCGGCATATATTATTCCATTCAAGTTAAGTGAAGTAATCTGTGTATAATTACCGGCATCTGAATTCAAATTCTGTATGACTATGGCATTCGGGCCAACATACACTGACGTGTCAATATTCGTGTACTGATAAGAAACCTGATTATTTCTGTATATAGTAAGAGTAGCGGCAGGTTTATCAAAAACGATATTGATCGTACCGGTTTGACTGTTATTATAGTTTCTGGCTGGAGAGATAGCTCCCGGAACCGGTACTTTTAAATAAGCCCAGACATCCGTCTTATTGGGAAACTTTGGTTTCAGATATACTGAGTACCAGCGATTAACTAATACATTATCAATGATCTGCTGCAGAGATGTCGGTGTTCCCCAGCATGTGACACTTGCACGAACCGTTTGCGCTGCAAAAGGAATGTTATCCGTACTGATCGGCTGACCATTATAGAAATATGCAAGCTTCATTTGTTTATAATCTACAACACCACTGACAAACTGATTCTTCAGCACAAGGACTGCTGTATCACCGACAAATGATGATATCGCAAGCTGCGTGTTATCAAGGCTGTAAACGCCTGCCTGCAGTCCGGCAGTTGATTGCCCGGGAGTAATTTGAATTTGAATATTTGTATCATAATCATAGTCTGAAATTGCTGCCGTATTAAACGCTGTGAACATCCAGTCAGGCGTGTTCTCAATAAATTCCGAATCAGCTACAGTTAAGGTTTGAGAAATATCAAACACTTTCGTAGAGATCACTGACGAATTCACATTCACTGTCGATGTATACAGTGAAAATGATTCAGTAACCATTGCAGAAAATATCAATACAGACATCAGCAGCAAAAAGACTTTTTTCATGATTGTCTTGTTCCTCCAAAGAACTTGTCAAATGTCTATTGCCTGGATTTTAAAGATTTCGATGACTTCATCAGGAAATTGTATATTGGTTTGTAGAAGAAAATCAGAAAAGACGGGATTAGAAGCGACAGTAATCTTCCGAAAATCGTATTATTGAATAAAATCAGGGCACCGAGCCACCGGCTTCTGTTTTCATAGATTCCATAGATATCTTTTCGGTCGATTTCCTTTTTAAGAGCTTCAGACTGCGACATCGGCGGATAATAATCAACATCAACAGTCAACACTTCTTCATTAACTGCAACAATTCTTTCGATGAAAACATCCTGATTTACTTTGAATAATACAATATCCTGTACTGCAAGAGGTTGTTCTGTATCAATTCTTCTGATAAAGATCAGATCATTTTTCATGATAGCAGGCTGCATCGTGTCAGATTGGAACACATAAGGAATGTATCCTGAGAAATCCACGTCTTTTTCAGGTGACATTGCAGATACGATCAGAACAGCAACATTGAAAAGGATACCTGCACCAATAATGCATAATAATATCGTTTTAAAGAAAACGGCGGTTATTCTGTTAATGCCTCTCTCCTCTACATGTTTTGCCATGACAATTTCATGTGTCCTGTAGTTCTGCACGGCATATTTTTCATTATTATCTTCCTTCACACAGTAGAATTTTGAAATACTGTGTGCACGGTAAATGCAGACGATCACGCATGTCACAATTAACACACCGAAAATAAGTATATAAATGGATTCACGCAGGTTAAATAGATTGCCGATATTCTTCATGGAGTCCCGGTTCGAGATGATGCGGTAATACCCTGTCACAATTTTCAACAAGAAAATCGCAAGGGCCGAAAACAAAATTACTAATCTGGCATTATCAAAAACTCTGAAATACAGAGAAATAGTCATAGAAATGAATACAATGATCATAATATCGAAAAGTCCGCTGAAATAAACCGGCAAAAAGTAATCCGGAATAAATGGATATTTGAGAATGGCAGTCAGCAGGATAGTTAATGCAAACCCCAGACTGTATGTTATGACAACCGAAATCAGGCGAACAGCAAGCTTTGTCAGAATCATTTTTCGAGTACTGAACTGCATTTTGATTAAAAGATACCAGCTATTATCACGAATCTCCGAAAAGGTCAGATACTCGTAGAAATAGAGGAAATATAGAAGAAAGAAAATATAGGAAATATTGGTATAGGCAAAAGTGACGGAGAAATACCCCGGAATCATTAGCTCGGGCAGCTTCTCGGTTAAGACACTCTCATAAACAGTCTGCAGCAGAAAATGAAAGGCAAAAGAAATCAGTCCTAAAAAGACACCGAAAGAAAACAGACTCGTGATGCTGATTCTGTATTCGGTATATGACTGTCGTAATTCTTTTTTAAAGTAATTCGTATTATAAATCATGCAGTCTATTTAATTCCTCCAAGGAATTCTCCACCCTTCCCTTATTTATTTTGATATTGTCAGGTGAAATTCCATTTTCAAAAAGTATGCGAAGAAATTCACTGTCGGTCAGTCGGGAATCGGAATAGTTATATACTAATATGCTGTTCCCATGTGTTACATATGTGTAATTACTGTATGACTTTGCCAGTGTTTCAGCCACGGCTTTCGGATTGCTGTCTGAAATCAAATACAATACTTTATCCCAGGTTCTGCACAGATCTGCGACAGAACCAAAGAAATGTATGGAACCTTCCAGTACATAGGCAACTTTATCACAGCAGACACCGATAAGTTTGGGCTGGTTGGTACCGATTACAATACTTCCACGTTCTTTTATATAAGAACAGATCTTCATAATCGAACGAACCTGACTATCCGTAAAGTCATATTCCAGTACGTTGAATACAACAAGGGTGCTGTTGGAATCAGCTGCTGCCAGAAGCTCAATGATTAATTTCTCGGTATCGCTTAAATCTGCGATTTGGGAAAGCGCAATATAATCCAATCCATATTCAATAAGTGTATCAAGATGCTTTTTTTGTCTGTTCTTCAAGGAAATCCCAGAATATGACGTAACAAATACCAGAAACTCGAGTACGGTCATATTGTCATAAAGCATATTGGGTGTATCTATGTAGAAGAGATGCGGCAGAATAAGGCGTTTTTTCTGCATCATTCCTTTTTCCGCAAGTACGCATTTTCCGCTGTAATAAGGTCGGACATTAGCAAGGATTTCCAGAAGAAGTCTGGCCTCCTGCTTCACTTTTGCAGTAATACCGACAGCCTCACCCATCAATACTTCAAAAGAAATATTCTTAAGGATTCTATCAAGCTCGCCGGATCTGAAGTAATGCTCCGCTGAGCAGATATCTGACATCATGACTGCTTTTTTAATCTGATTATTCGAAAAGTTATCTGTTAGTAACATGACTCCTCCATAAAAGAGAAAAGACTGCATTTATGTCAGGGGAACTTTCAGAACAAGAACGGCAGATACAGCCGAAGGCGCAACAACTTCACTGTCAGGCGAATTAATTACATTATCGCCTTTCGTTTTATAGCCATTTGTACCATCATCCATCGTTACAACCTCAATAATACGATGCGTTATGATCATATCCTTTGAGTTAATAAAAGTAATGATATCCCCCACTTTCAAGCTGTCTGCATCTTCAGGGGTTTGGGACAGGATAATACTTCCAACCGGTAATGTTGGATCCATACTGGCAGATTCAATTTCATAAAGTTGAAATCCAAAAACAACAGGTGTCTTGCCGCCTGACTTGGCCAACAGAATAAGAATCAGTACTGCAGAAAGAAGCACAACAGCAATTCCAAACATAATATTCATATTGAAATGTAGTATTTTTCCGGGCAAAAAACTGCGTTTGGGGAATGATTTCCCTTCAAAGTCAGAATCTGCCAGTTCCTGCTGCATTTTTTGAATCTGGTCGTGTGTCGTATAGCCGTTACGTAAAGGCATAAGATTCTCCGTATAATTTGATGTCAGTAATGTCAATCAAAGAGATGCAATGCATTGTATTCTATAATATAAATGCAAAGAAAGGGCTTCCCCATTATTAGGGAAGCCCTCAGCAATTAAATGATTGTTTATGCCTGTGTTCCGGTTACTGATACAGTCACGGCCGTTCCGAATGAGTGTCCGGCATAAGCGATGTCGCCTGCTGCGGACGGCCAGGTAATGGCAACCCGGTAGGTGTTTGTGGCAGCAGTTGTACCGAAAGAATCAGTAACAGAAAGTACACCTGCACCGTTTGTCAGTGAACCTGTTGATAAAGTAGTCAAATTATCGATAGTGGTAACTTCAGCTGTTAACGGAACAATAATTGATTTGCCTGAAGCAGCTTCAAACGTTACGGAAATAGCAAGATCCATCGGTACTTCAGATGTAATAGTTCCGTCGTTATTTGAGACGGTAAAGTCCATATAAATTGTCTCCGAAGGTGCAATCAGAACATCAGTCGTAAAGTTATCTTCACCTTCACCGGTAAGCTTGAAGTTCTTAGCCATTGCTGAACCTGAAGCAATCGGATTCAATGTAACCGTATAAGCGGCCAGTGTGCCTGAGACCATAGATGCAACAATCGTAAGAACAAGAGCAGACATGAGCAATAACTTTTTCATTATGTTTCCCCCTCATATTTAGCCAGCATTTTACGTTAGTTTAATAGTTTGGACATTTATTGTCAACGCTTTGATCACAAATTATGCTATTTATCTTCACAATTCTTCGCATTTAATTCGGATATTTGCTTAAATATGACCTATTCAGGTATTTATTAACAAAATCGAGCTAATTATCAGCGCTTATTTTATATTATCAAATTATGCCGGCAAAAAACCGGTCAGATCCAATTGGGATTCTGACCGGCTGTCTGAAAAAACAATAAAGGTTCTCTTATTTACGTGATTTTTTCATAATAACTTCCGAAGTGTGAGCTTGAATAACCATAATATTTAATTGTATCATATGTAAATGTGTAAAAGATTTTTGTATACGAATCATACCAGGTGTTATCCCCAACAATATCAAAATAAATATATGCTGAGGATCCGGCTGGGATTTCAATCCAGGAAATCGCGTAGCCGCTAGAATCTGTTAATTGCAGCAGTCTGTCGAAATCGTAATAGTCATAATCATAAAGAAGACAATCTTCATTGTATATCCTTATGGGCTGTGACCCTGTATTTTGAAAATAGATGGCTATATTTCCCGTATTTAAGTTAGTATACGAACTGCATATTACGTTGTAATTCGGCTCGTATGGTGCCCGGGGAACAACCTGTACCTGCACAAACGCATCATACACTTTTACAGTACCGGCAGTTCGGCATGCTCTCACCTTGTAATAATATGTTCTGTTAGCGGTTAGTCCGGAATCCTTGAAGGAAAGAAGCGATGTCTCTTTTATCATTACAAAGGAAGTTGTCGCAGAAGTTGACCGATATATCTGGTAACTTGTTGCCCCCGAAACAGCGTTCCACCTTACGGTTGAACCATATAATGCGGACGATGCGCTTAAACCTGTCAGTGAATTGAGTGATGGCGCAGCATTTTTGATGGCTGAGAATGCTCCGTATCTTTTTGCAGTACCAACCATTCTAAAGGCTCTGACTTTGTAATAATATTTCGTACCGGTAACCAGCCCGGTATTTAAAAGTGTAGTTGCAGATGTGGATTTTATTATGACAAACCCGCTTGTAGCAGATGTCGATCGATATATTTCATATCCATTTGCCCCGGAAACAGCAGACCAGGTCAGGTTGATACTGTTATATGATGCACGTGCTGCTGTTAAGCCTGATACGGCTCCAAGCGTTGTTTTTACACTTTTGTATGCACTGTATGAGCCATACGTAATTACCGTTCCGGCGGTGCATTTTGCGCGGACTTTATAGTAATAAGTCTGTCCCGTTGAAACACCAGTATTTGCATAACTTAGGGATGAAGATTTACCAACAAGAGAATACGAACCTGTGGCGGAAGATGCGCGATAAACTTCATAAGATACCGCGCCTTTAACTGCACTCCAGGTAATCGTTATTTTATTATATGAGGAAGGAGTGGTTGAGATCACGGGTGCTGTAATTTGCCCGAAAACGGCTTTAATTGTTCTTGCGGATGTTACCGGAAAACTGTAAGTATATTGGGTTGAGACGTTTGTGGAACCTTCCAGCCAATACGCAAAATAGTAACCTGCGTTGGGAATTGCTGTAATAGTTGCCTGTGTTACACCATCATCGGCATATGTGCCGCCGCCTGAAACGGTACCGGCCGGTGTGCTGTTGACAAGTACAGAAATTCTATACTGGTTTACAAGAAGTCCAATTGCACTATTTACCGCATCCGTCTTCCCTGTTACTTCCAGATTCGTGCTTTCAGGCATTGCAAAAGCCGAGTCCCTTGCGCTTATAAATAAAGTCCAGCTGTCCGGAGTAAAATCAGCCTGATTCAATGCATTGGCTGAATTTACCGCAGCATCGAGAGCGGTCTTACCGGCAAATTCCAAAGCGTCTTTCGCATCGGCAATCGAATCTGCAGCCATATCAACAGTTAATTGGTCTGCATCAATATTGCTTTCGACTTCAATAGCCGACTGTATCGCACCTGAATAATTATTCCAGGTTACATCAGAGTAATCCGTCGAAGTCAGATTATAGACGGTTCGGGTCATACCATCGCTGAATTCAAAATTGATTGCTGCTGTGAGTGCGGTTTTATCGGCAGCCGTTAATGCAAAAACAAAAGTCGGCAAACTGCAGATTATGGCAATAATAATAAAAAGAGTAATGAAAAATCGAGTTGATCCCCTTTTATCAGTACAAACTTTTAACTTCATGTATGATATCCTCACTTTATATATATTTTTCTTATATCTCAAATAAAATCTTTATATATTATATTATAACGATCATCATGCCATTTCAATGATATTTGACAAATATCTAAATTATTTTTAATTAAAAAACTCCCGCCAGGAATATCCTGACAGGAGCTTTTCTGGTGGGAGGAGATGGATTCGAACCATCGAAGTCACTGACGACAGATTTACAGTCTGTTC
>DIEQ01000041.1:51966-56142 GCA_002418705.1 Mageeibacillus sp. UBA5770
TAACCAACTGAGCTAAAGGCCCATGCTCTGCAAGTTATGTGGTTAGCCTGAAGCGATCCATGCACCACACTTTTGAAGCGCAAGTAGGATTATATACATTTGTCTGCGACTCGTCAAGACTGATTTTGAATTTTATTCTGAAAAGATATGAACTGGATTTAGATAATCGCCGGTAACGCCGCAGCCGCAGGTAGTTCAGGGAAATCATGGCTCCAAAATAATTTTCGGAGCCATGATTTCTGGAATTACTGAGAAACAATATTATTACTTGCTTTTGATATATCCCTGGCTGGTAAGCAGTTCAGCGGTAAGAAGAGCGCCGCCAGCTGCGCCTCTTAAGGTATTGTGAGAGAGGCAGGTGAATTTATAGTCGAAGATGCTGTCTTCCCGAAGGCGTCCTATGCTGACTCCCATGCCGTGTTCAAACCCGGCATCAAGGAGTGGCTGGGGACGGTTGTCTTCCTCAAGATATTGGAGAAATGGTTTTGGTGCGCTGGGGAGATCCAGCCTTTGTGCTTCGCCTTCAAAAGAAGCCCAGCGGGCAAGAATCTCATCACGGGAGGGCTTTGTCTTAAAAGATACGGATACGGCAGCCGTATGGCCCTCCTGAACCGCTACACGGTAACATTGGGCAGAAATAACAGGTGCTGAAGCAGCCTCAATAGAGTCAGTTCCCACAGATCCCCAAATCTTCAGGGGCTCCTTCTCACTCTTCTCTTCTTCACCTCCAATGTAAGGAATCAGGTTGCCTACCATTTCCGGCCAGTCGGCAAAAGTTTTTCCTGCACCGGAGATAGCCTGATAAGTACATACACTTATCTTTTCAATTCCAAAATCCATCAGCGGAGTCAGCGCCGGTACATAGCTCTGAATGGAGCAGTTCGGTTTTGCTGTAATAAATCCACGGGTTGTGCCGAGACGCTTCTTCTGGACTTCGATTATCGCGCAGTGGCCACTGTTCAGCTCAGGAATAATAACAGGGACATCAGGCGTCCAGCGATGAGCCGAATTGTTGGAAACTACAGGTGTTTCAAGCTTGGCAATACGCTCTTCCAACGCCTTGATCTCGTCTTTTTTCATATCAACTGCACAGAAAACAAAGTCAACTGTTTCACACAGCTTTTCGATTTCGTCTGTACCGTATACAATCATATCTTTAACATAAGCAGGCATGGCGGCATCTATTTTCCACCTGTCACCTACTGCATCTTCATATCTTTTTCCGGCTGATCGTGGTGAAGCCGCAACAGCTACACAGGTGTACCAGGGGTGATTCTCCAGAAGGGCTATAAACCGCTGTCCGACATACCCTGTTCCGCCGATTACACCAACCTTTAACTTCTTATCCATGACCTATTCTCTCCTCTCTTACGGCAAATTACCTTCCAGCTGTCCGGTTGTCAGGGCTGGAAAGACAATCCCTTGCCGTTGTCCTCCACAAGAGGACATTTGTGTTTGCTGGGAGTATAATATCATATCGTAAAAACACGTGCAACCCACTTTATCGGGTATTTTATCCGAATTTATTGGCTCTGAGTATGTTAAAATATGTGAAAAATGTCTTGGAAAGCAAGGTGTATTATGCCCAGCCAATCAAGAACGGATGCATCAAGAAAAACGGATACTTTTCCGATCCTTGATCAGTATGTAAATTATATGCAGGCAGTGAAAGAAAGGTCTCCGCTTACAATGAAGGAGTACCGGTATGATCTTGTCCTTTTTTGCCGGTTTTTAAAGCGAGACCGAGGTCTGTGTAATCCTGATATCCCGTTTAACAAAGCGGCTGTCGATGATATCGACGCTGCTTTTCTGGCGTCAATTAAAACGGATGACCTGTTTGTCTTCCTCATCTATCTTTCCAGGGAACGTCATGCTTCTACAGCCAACCGGGCTCGAAAAGCTGCGTCACTTAAATCATTTTTCAGATATTTATGCCAAAAGCGAAAGTTGATTCCTGAAGACCCGTCTTACGAGCTTGATTCACCGAAGATTGGCAGAAGACTCCCGCACTATCTGACACTGCCGGAGAGTGTCGATCTTCTCTCAACAGCTGCAAATTCACATCACGCCAACAGGGAACGTGATTATTGTATCCTTACGTTTTTCCTGAACTGCGGCCTTCGTCTTTCTGAGCTGAGTGGGATTAATTTGTCCAATATACATGGAAATACCCTCACCGTTATCGGTAAGGGTAATAAAGAACGTACTGTCTATTTAAACTCTGCCTGCATGGCAGCGCTTAAGGAATGGCTGGAAGTTCGGCCGCACGAAGGGCTCAAAGACCCGAAGGCACTTTTCATCAGCCGTCTCGGAAGGCGGCTGAGCAATCAGATGATCCAGTATTCAACAAAAAGACTCTTGTTTGATTCAGGCATCGACACCAATGTCTTTTCTGTCCATAAGCTTCGCCATACTGCTGCAACACTTATGTATAAATACGGTCAGGTTGATATCCGCAGCCTTCAGACAATTCTCGGCCACGCAAGCGTCGCAACAACACAAATATATACTCATGTTGATGACGAATCACTGCGCGCAGCCGTTGAAAAAAATCCGCTTTCAGGAATTACTCCGGGTAAGTCCGACCAAGGATCGAAGCCATAGCACGAATTTCCCCGGTAAGTACCTGGTATGCATCCGGTGTGAGCTGCTGGGCGGCATCTGACATGGCGAGTTTAGGATTCGGGTGGACTTCTATGATAAGTCCGTCAGCACCGGCAGCCACAGCCGCACGAGACAGTGCAGCGACATACTGGGCTTTACCGGCAGCATGACTTGGATCGACGATAACAGGCAGATGTGTCTTGCCCTTTAACACGGGGATGGCGCTTATATCCAGTGTGCTTCTTGTTGCCGTCTCGAAAGTACGGATTCCGCGTTCGCACAAGGCAATTTTGTAATTACCTTCGCTCATAATATACTCAGCCGAGCCGAGCCATTCATCAATGGTTACGGCAATTCCACGCTTGAGCATTACCGGAATGCCCGACTTACCGACGGCAGACAGCAGCCTGAAATTCTGGGCGTTCCTTGCTCCGATCTGAATCATGTCGATATATTCAGAAGCATAATCTATATCATTTTCCGAAGTAATTTCACTTATGACCAGTAGACCATGCCTGTCCGCCACCCGCCGCATGATCTGGAGACCCTCTTTTTCAAGACCCTGAAATGCGTAAGGTGAGGTTCTTGGCTTGTAGGCGCCTCCCCGGAGAAATTTCGCGCCGCATGCACGTACTCGTGCTGCCACTGCCTCAAGCTGCTCTTCGCTCTCAACAGCACACGGTCCGGCCATCATAACAATTTCCTTGCCTCCGAGCGTTACATTCTTTACGTCAAATGACGTTCCTTCCGGCCGAAATGCCTTGCTTGCAAGCTTATAGGACTCCATAATGGGGACCAGCTTTTCAACGGCGGGCAGAACCTCAAGCGATTCCGGCGACAGACGGCTCTTATCGCCGATGACTCCGATTATGAGACGCTCGGAACCTTCTGAGATGTGAGCTTTAAGTCCATGGATCTCAAGCTGCTCAAGAATTTCACGGACTTGTGCCTCCGAGGCACCCGGTTTTACAACAATAATCATACTTCCCTACTTTCTGCCCTTATCTTCGGGCAACCTGCCGTACTACAATTTCTACTCATTTATTTTCTTTAAATGCTACATGTACTTCAATATCCTGCCTGATTTTTTACTTACATTTCTTCAAGAAAAGTCTTATACGCGAGATAAGTGAAATAAAGATCAATCTTGCTGATAACTTCATACGGAGCATGCATCGACAGAACCGGTACTCCGCAGTCAATTACTTCCATTCCCATATTTGCCATATAGACAGCGATGGTTCCGCCGCCGCCGGCATCAATTTTACCAAGTTCTCCGGTCTGCCAGGGGATATCATTTTTCCCGAAAACGCGAAGGATAACTGAGAAAAATTCACTGTTTGCATCATTGGTACCTGATTTCCCCCGTGATCCGACGTATTTGGACATCATGATACCGTGAGACATATAGGCTGAGTTCTTGGGATCGGAAACCGATGCAAAAGTAGGATCAAAACCATTGGAGACATCAGCGGAAAGCATTTTGCTTGCCTCAATTGCCTTTCGGTAGGCCAATTCATCATACATGCCGTATGTTTTTACGAAGAGCTCAACGAAGAAGTTCTCGTAAAG
>DIEQ01000049.1 GCA_002418705.1 Mageeibacillus sp. UBA5770
AGATTCCCTTCGGCACCGGACATACTGAATACGCCCGCAACCTTGAACTGCTCCGTGATATGGGCGTACGGATGTTCGCCGGGGAGTTCTGGTACATAGGCTCACAGACATGGCGGGAGGACCTGCTGTCTGCCGGCACATTCCTGCGCGGCAAACTCGATGCAGCCTTCGGGAAAGAATGAGGATGATAGAATGCTTGAAGAATTAAAACAAATCGTTCTGGAAGCTAACCTTGAGCTGGTCCGCTACCGCCTTGTTACATTTACGTGGGGCAATGTCAGCGGAATCGACAGGGAGAGCGGTCTGATGGTTATCAAGCCGAGTGGAGTCGACTATGACGGAATGAAAGCCGAAGACATGGTCGTCACCAATCTCGACGGCAAAGTGGTTGAGGGGCGGTACAAGCCCTCGTCTGACACGCCGACCCATGTCGAACTGTACAAGGCCTTTCCGGCAATCGGCGGTGTCGTACACACCCACTCATCCTGGGCGACCTCGTGGGCCCAGGCCGGACGGGCCATCCCATGCTACGGAACAACACAGGCGGATTACTTTTATGGAGCAGTACCCTGTGCCCGCAGCCTGACCGCCGAGGAGATCAGCGAAGCCTATGAAGCCAATACAGGAAAAGTAATTATCGAGACATTTAAAGGAAGAAATCCGATGGAGGTACCTGCTGTACTGTGCGTAAACCACGGTCCGTTCTCCTGGGGAAAGAATCCGACAGAAGCTGTGCACAATGCCGTTGTACTTGAGGAAATCGCCAAAATGGCTGCCAGAAGCGAGCAGATCCGGCCGGGCATTCAACCTGCTCCTCAGATGATCCTGGACAAGCACTTTCTGAGAAAACACGGCCCCGGTGCATATTACGGCCAGAACTGAGGCTTCCGTGACAACAAGGTCAACGGGGGGGCTTCGAATTCCCGTCACAAATACATACTGAAAGGAGCGAGGCATGAAGACTGAAAAAAAAGTTATCGCCAGTCTGCCTAAATGTTACTCAATCGCCATGCTGAATGTCGGAGGCGAACAGTCTTTCGTAGTTGCTACAGAAAAAGAAGGGGACTGCCAGCGGTTTGACCTGGAAGGCAACTACCTCGAGACGATCTGGTCCGAACCCGGCGGAGTTATGACAATGATTCAGGTTCCGGGCAGTAACGGCGCATTCCTGGCGACACACCGTTTCTATTCCCCAAATGATTCCAAAGAAGCGAAGATCATTCTTGCAGAGCCGGTCGAATCTGACGGAGTTACTCCTGTTAAGGATTTATCTGTACCGCATGGCTGGAAGATCAGAACACTGACAGATCTGCCGTTTGTACATCGCTTTGATATCCTGACTGTCGGAGCTGTTCATTACCTGATCGCCTGCTGTCTTAAATCGGATCATGAATGCAAGGAAGACTGGTCACATCCCGGACGGATTTATGCCGGGGTGCTGCCTGCGGACCTGAGCTCATTTGGTCCGGAAAACCAGCTTCCTCTTGCCGTTATCAAAGAGGGCCTGACGAAAAACCATGGCTATTTCCGCTGCATTATGCCTGATGGCCGCCCGGGGAGCATCGTATCCGCTGAGGAAGGCGTATACAGAGTCGGACCGCCTGTTCTGCCTGAAGGGGAATGGTCAGTTGATCAGCTGCTTGATGCTCCTGCAAGCGACGCAACGGAAATCGACCTCGACGGTGACGGGATAAAAGAACTTGTTACATATGCCCCTTTTCATGGCAGCGAGCTAACCGTCTGGAAACCCGTCGACGGCAAATATAGTGATGTCTATCGCTGTCCCGAGCCACTGGATTTCCTGCATGCGATTTGGAGCGGAATGTTGGGCGGCAAACCTGCCGCCCTGATCGGACATCGAAAAGGAGGACGCGATCTTTTTATCCTGGTTTATGACCATGAACAGCATACATACCGTCTTGACCTTATCGACCATGACCGTGGTCCGACCAATGTTCAAGTTTATGAATATAAATCACGCGCTAATATTATTGCAACAAACCGGGAAACCGATGAAGTAGCCTTGTACACAGTCTTTCCTGACTGACAAATGAAGAAACAGGCGGCAAACTGCAAAGCAAAACAGGAGGAATGAAAATGGTCAGCGAAAACATTATGGTCAAAAACAAATCCGGCCTTCACCTTCGGCCGGCAACCGAGCTCAATAAGGTTGCCATGAAATGTGCATCCAACGTCACACTTATCAGCGGAGCCAAGAAGGTTAATCCCAAAAGTGTAATTATGCTTATGGGCTGCGGTATCAAATGCGGCACGGAAATCACGGTCCAGTGCGACGGTGAAACAGAAGCAGAGGACCTTGCGAGCATCCTTGATGCTATCCGCGGCGGTTTCGGCGAAGAGATGATTCCCTGAATCACAATATAGAAGGAGGATTTTATGAGCAAAGTTGATGAGATTACACGCGAGAAATGGATACTGGGAGCTTTTCCTGAGTGGGGCACCTGGCTGAATGAAGAGATTGACAATGAAGTTGTAGAACCCGGAACATTCGCTATGTGGTGGCTGGGCTGCACGGGACTCTGGGTCAAGACAGAAGGCGCCACCAATATCGCGATCGATCTTTGGTTCGGCAACGGCAAACGTTCCCAGAAAAATCCATACATGGAAGATTTCCACCAGATGCGCAATATGACCGGCGGTCGCCTGACCCAGCCGAACCTGCGTGCTGCTCCGGTAGTCATCGATCCGTTCGGTGTGAAGCATGTCGATGCTGTCCTTTCCACCCACTATCACAATGACCATATCGACCCATTTTTTGCAGCGGCTGTTCTCAAGAACTGTGCACCTGATGTGCCGTTTATCGGACCTCTGGAGAGTGCTAAGAAATGGCTGAGCTACGGTGTGCCCGCAGACAGAATTAAGACCGTAAGACCAGGGGATGTCATTACCATAAAAGACGTCGAGATTGTAGTTCTTGATTCATTCGATCGCACCTGCCTTGTTACCGCAGACGAATTACTGGCTGGAAAGTGCCCTGACAATATGGATGATAAAGCTGTCAACTATCTGATTAAGACTCCGGGCGGTAATATCTATCACAGCGGTGACTCCCATTATTCCGTATATTACGCCAAGCACGGCAAAGACCACAAGATCGACGTTGCTTTAGGTTCCTACGGTGAGAATCCTGCCGGTAATCAGGACAAGATGACTTCGGTAGATATCCTCCGTATGGCGGAATCACTGCAGGCAAAGGTTGTCATTCCATTCCACTATGATGTGTGGACCAATTTCAAGGCTGACCCGCTTGAGATCCTGCTGCTTTATAACTATAAAAAGCATGTGCTCCAATACCAGTTCAAGCCCTTTATCTGGGATGTCGGCGGCAAGTTCATTTATCCTAACGATAAGGATAAAATACAGTATCACTATCGCCGCGGTTTTGAAGACTGCTTCATTGATGAACCGAATGTGCCTTTCCGCTCAATTCTTTAATAAGCATAATTAATTTAACGAGGCCGTCGTCCTGTGGTTTGACTACCATATGGACGGCGGCCTCTTTTTTTGTCTTCAAATAAATGTTCTATAAATAATTTAAATGAATAGTAAATAAATCATTTGAACAAATATTTGACAAAGTAATATAATAAAAGTATAATACATTTATACCAATAGTAATTATTCAAGATTAATTAAATATCTCGCGCTTGTTTTCACTTCAGGCGACAGAGATCAAGTGATTCAGCATAAGGAGAAAAAATATGGAAATCAATGAGAGACAGCCGGAAAATTACAATCCGCAGCCGAACGTGAGTACACAGCAGCAGCAGAACTCCAATCCGCAGCCAAACGTGAATACACAGCAGGCGGATCTCAGTCCGCGTACTGAATCAAACAGTTCCCAGACGCAAACCGTCAATACGCAAACGGAAACCCTTTCTGCCAAACGAATTGTTGGCGTCCTTTTCAGTGCCGTTGAAGTTATTCTCGGATTGCGGTTGGTTTTCAAGCTTTTAGGTGCTAACTCCCAGAACGGTTTTGTGAAAATTATTTACGGAATCACACAATTATTTGTGGGACTGTTCGATGGTATTTTTTCTAAGGCAACTGCAGAAGGGCTTGAATCAACTGCAGTATTTGAGCCGGCAACCCTGATTGCCATGACGGTAATAGCGCTTATTGCAGTGGGTGTTCTTAAACTGATGAACACAAGTGCAGGCAGCCGTGTGGTGCGGACGAATCATTCCGATAATTCGGAGGCCGGAGGACAGCAAAGGTAGATTTTCATAATTCTAAAGAAGGAGGCAAGAAATGCATATTTTCACCAAAGCAATTGTTTCAAATTCAGATATGATCAAAAACTTTAAAAACTGCAGAAAAATGGCTGACCTCTATGGAAAAATTTTCATCCTGAAGAACAATCAGCCTGACGCTGTTCTGTTTTCAATAGCAGAATATGAAAGACTGGCAGTAATAATAGAGCTCTTGGAACACTTGAACGAAATCGAAATTGCTGATTTTGCTGATTCTTTAGCGCAGAAGAGATATAGCCGGTTTGAAAAAAAAGAGATCAGCAAAGACCTGGCAGTAACCTCAATCGAAGCAGAATAAACGAATGAAGTAATTGGAAACCCAAAAGAAAACCGGAGGAAAATTTTATGGATTGGCTTGCATGGATCGTACTTGGTGGTGTTGCTGGCTGGATTGCCAGTATGCTTACCAGAAATAACGCAAATATGGGTATTATCGCAAACATCATCGTTGGTATTATCGGATCTTTTGCCGGAACATTTATTCTGAGCCTTTTAGGTATTCCCGGAACAACCGGCTTTAACTTTTATTCGCTTTTTGTAGCGATAGGCGGTGCAGTCGTGCTGCTGTGGCTGATTAACCTTATCCGCGGCAGAAGCAAGTAACATCTCGACTAAAATCCGGACTCATCAAATTCGGACTTCAAAAAGTAAAGCATTAAACCGTATTCTAAGCTCCCCCGAAGCAGTCAGACAAATCGTCTGCTGCCAAGGGGTGTTTTTTTGTTTGTGATTGCATTGTTTTGAACCAGTCAAAAGTACTCATTCAATTTTGTCATCAATACCTTTGGTCGAATTGTAGTTTTCTTTGTTTTGATTTTCAAAAGACTGCATACTACAATGAAATCAAGCAGTGCATTGCAATCCGATTTACCCTGATTCAATTGTCCCCGGCACACAAGTGCAGGAGGATGAGTTTCTACCTGTAAGGAGGTATATGTATGACTTCGCAAGTTCTTGATAAAAAGAAGGGCAGTTTACGTAATGGCGTACAGAGCTTTGGTCGTTTCCTGAGCGGGATGGTTATGCCAAACATGGGTGCCTTTATTGCCTGGGGATTAATTACTGCACTGTTTATTCCGACTGGCTGGCTGCCCAATGCAACTCTCGCAGTCCTTGTCGGACCGATTATTACTTATCTGCTTCCAATTCTGATCGGCTTTACCGGCGGCAAATCGGTTTACGGCGTCCGCGGCGGTGTTGTCGGCGCAGTAGCAACAATGGGCGTTATCGCGGGTTCAACAATCCCAATGTTCCTCGGAGCCATGATGGTGGGCCCTCTTGGCGGATATTTGATCAAAAAATTTGACCAGCTCGTTGAAGGCAAAATCAAAGCCGGATTCGAGATGCTTGTCAATAATTTTTCATCGGGAATCATTGCCGGTATTCTGGCATGCATTTCTCTGGTTGTTATTGGGCCGGCTGTTAATGCCGGATCTACTGTTCTCGGTAATGGCGTAAGTGTTCTTGTTAATGCAGGCCTGATTCCTCTTGCAGCTATTCTCATTGAGCCTGCAAAAGTTCTCTTCCTGAATAATGCCATTAACCACGGCGTTCTGGATCCCCTTGCACTTGCAGAAGCAGCAAAAGCAGGAAAATCCATTCTCTTCCTCCTTGAAACCAATCCCGGTCCCGGACTTGGCATTCTGCTTGCATTCTGGGCGTTTTCAAAGGGCGCTATCAAAAGTTCAGCTCCCGGCGCAATCATCATACACTTCCTCGGCGGAATTCATGAGATTTATTTCCCTTACATCCTCATGAAGCCGATCCTCCTTCTTGCAGCAATCGGCGGTGGCCTGGCAGGCGATTTAACGTTCTCACTGCTCGGTGCAGGACTGGTTTCCTCTCCTTCACCCGGATCCATCTTTGCGCTTCTCATAATGACACCCAAGGGTGTCGGCAATTTCCTTGCTGTTATCGCCGGTGTTCTTGTCTCCACGGCCGTCTCATTCCTGATTGCATCCGTATTCATTAAAAGAGACAAGGGTGCGCTGACTGATGTTGATTTCCAGCTGGCCGCAAGCGAGACAGCTCAGAACAAAGGAAAAGCACTGAGAGCCGTAGGCATTCAGACAACAGCTCCGGGCAACGTCACTGAAATCATCTTTGCATGTGACGCCGGGATGGGTTCATCCGCAATGGGTGCGACAACTCTCAAAAAGCAGCTTGAAAAAGCAGGACTCAATATCGCTGTAGTACATAAAGCGGTCAATGAAATTCCTGCAGATGCCAAGGTCATTGTCACCCATGAAGGCTTAACTGAGCGTGCGAGAATAAAGGCTCCGAACGCCCTGCACTATTCAATCAAGAACTTCCTGAGTGTTCAGGAATACGAGAAACTGATTGAATTGTTGAAAAAGTAATTTGCGCGCATAATAGTATAATCATGTTCAAAATGTATCGAGGGGGGAAGGGTAGATGCGTCTGACATCTCTGACAGACAGGCAACTGAATATCCTGCGTCAGCTTGCCGATGCAGACGACTACCTGACCTTTTCCGGAATCGCAAGGAATCTGGATGTCAGTGCAAGGACAATAATCCGGGAGCTTGAAGACTGTGAAGAATACCTGACAACAATCGATGCCGCCATTGAGAAGCGCTCGGGCCTTGGAATCCGGCTGCAGGCCAGTCCGGAAGTACTGGGGAAGCTGAAATCTCTCCTTGACAGCGATGTGGCCATACCTGTTTACGGAACCCCTGACAGACAGCTTTTCCTTCGCCAGAACCTGCTTATCCAGGAAGAACCGATCAAGTTATTCGCACTCAGCCGGCAGCTTAATGTTGCCAAAAGTACCATCAGCAATGATCTGGACAGACTTGAAGACTGGTTTGGCAGTCTCGGCCTCACCCTGGTGAGAAAGCCCGGCCTCGGGGTATACCTTGAAGGTTCGGAGTCCGACCGCCGCCGAGCCATGTCATCCATTCTTCATGAGGTATGGGACGAGAATTCCCTGATTGAGCTGATGCTCAGTTCAAGGGACAACGCACAGCACCGGAAGCTCCGGACCCTTTTACAGCTTAAAGCCAACGACATTGATGCTCTTCAGCAATTAATACAGGTTGTCGAGATCTGGGAAAAACAGCACCAGCTGCCTCATATTGAGCGGTCATTCCTGTCACTGGTACTGACTTTGGTCGTTCTCATACAGCGTACATATCATCCTTATCTTGAAATCAGGGAACCAACGCATTTTTCCAGACAGATCCTTCAGCTGGCCGACAGTCTGATCAGCGACACCGAATCTGCAATCAAACGCAGGATTCCGGATGTCGAGATGTATTACATCGCAGAGCAGCTGTCCGTCTTATATCCGGATATTCCGGTTTATTCGAATTCGATTATTCCTTCGGACCCGGTTATTGACCACAAGATCCTGGCCAGGCAGATTATCAGCCTGCTCCAGCGTGACACTGGTTACGCACTGATTGAAGAAGAATCTCTTGTCGAGGCACTTGCCAGGCATCTGCAGCCCGCCTTGCAGCGGCTGCAGCACCATGATGTTATTCATAATCCGCTTGAAAAAGAAATCAGGGAGAATTACCCGCAGTGGTTTAGCCTTGCCCGGCGCTATGCCGTCCTGATTGAATCCGCGCTCAACCTGCCGGTGCCTGATTCAGAGGTTGCTTACCTGACTCTGTATCTTGGTGCAGCCATGGAAAAAGCCGCCGCCCGCGCCTCACGCAAATATACAATAGCTGTCCTGTGTCCAATAGGAATGAGTTCTTCCGTTCTTCTGGCCAGCAGGGTAGAGGCGCTGTTCCCCAACATTTCGGTTGCTGCACTCATATCCCTGAGCGAAGCGCCGGAAATCATACAGCAGCAGAAGTTTGACTTGATCCTTTCAACCGCAGACATTACTCTTCCCGGCATTCCCGTTCTGACAGTCAGGCCCTTTTTCCCTGAGGCAGACCAGGAAAAGCTAAGGCAATTCTTGAAGTCCCTGGCCCACCGTAAGCATATTGATCCAATAGAAACTTCCGAAAGTTATATCAGACAGCTCAGAAGGATGAACGAATTGATTGAAGGACTGACCAGCCTGCTCAACAATTTTTTCTGTCTCTCCGCCAGGGGAGATTCACTTACCAAAGTAATAGAGTTTGCTGCCGAACAGGTGGATCCGGAACAGGTCGCCGCCATATCCCGCGAGATGGAAAGACGTGAATCATGGGGTCATGTCGTGGTTGCCGAATACAAGCTGGCGCTGCTGCATACCCGGACCGACCTGGTAACAAATCTGCACTTTGGTGTCATTCGGCTCGATAAACCTGTCGAAATTGATGGGTCAGCAGTTGATATCTGCCTTGTAATGGTTGCCCCCTATACAATCTCAGAGGAAAAACTGGAAATTATGCGGCTAATCAGCCAGTCCATTGTGGACGATGAAGCATTTGTCCCGGTTTTAAAGAATGAGAGCCCGCAAACCGTATACCAATATCTTGAAAATAAATTCAAAACCCACTTTCAGCTTAATGTTCAGGCAAAAGACTTTTAGTCTTAAAACAGGAGATGATAATATGAGCGATACTACGAATAATCAGAAAATATTCTCACGGGAATCCATCCGGCTCGGCCTGCCGTCAACCGACAAATATACGGCAATCCGACAGACGGGGGATCTCCTGGTTGAGCAGGGCTCGGTAACACCGGCATATATTGACAGCATGATTGACCGTGAAAAAGAAGTCTCCATCTATATGGGTTCCGGTCTGGCCCTTCCGCACTGCACCAACGAAGGACGAGTCCACATTCTAAAGTCAGGACTTGTTGTCATGCAATATCCGGAAGGCATCGATTTCGGCGGGGAAAAGGCATACATTCTTGTCGGAATTGCAGGAGCCGGTGATGATCACCTTGATATCCTCTCAAATGTCGCCACAACATTTATGGAATGCGGTGAAGATGTCCTGCATAAGCTATTCACCACTGATGATGTCGAATTTGTTTACAACCTGATTGCCCCCTGAGAGAAAAGGAGACTCATATGATTACATCAGCCGTACGCCTTCATGGTGAGAATGACCTGCGCCTTGATCACTTCGAATTACCTCCGATTGCAGAGGATGAAATACTTGTCAGCATAATATCCGACAGCATCTGTATGTCATCTTATAAAGCTGCCATTCAGGGATCCCGCCACAAGCGTGTTCCTGATGACATATCCGAACATCCCGTCATTATCGGGCACGAGTTTTCCGGTGAAATTGTCGAAGTAGGCGAAAAATGGAAATCACAGTTCAAGCCCGGTGACCGATACGCAATCCAGCCTGCCCTCAATTACATGGGCAGCATGGATTCCCCCGGATACTCCTTCCGCTATTGCGGCGGTGCCGCTACATACTGCATTCTGCCACACCAGGTAATGGAACTTGGATGCCTTCTGCCGTATGACGGTGACGGATTTTTTCTTGCATCACTCGCTGAGCCGATGAGCTGCATTATCGGAGCCTTTCACGCCAGTTTCCATACGCAGGCCGGAATTTACCAGCACAATATGGGCATAAAACCGGGCGGACGCATGGCAATACTTGCAGGTGCCGGACCTATGGGACTCGGAGCCGTTGATTATGCCATGCACGGCGGCATCAAGCCTTCACAGCTGATTGTTACCGACATCAGTGATGAGCGTCTCGAACGTGCCAGAAGTCTTTTCCCGGCTGAAAAAGCGGCAGGGGAGGCCATTGATCTCCGCTTCATCAATACTGCCGCCATGGCAGATCCTGCTGCGGAACTTATCGCACTTACCGGAGGCAGCGGCTATGATGACGTGCTTGCTTTTGCACCTGTCAGGGCTGTCTGCGAGCTGGCCGATCAGATTCTTGGCCATGACGGCTGCCTGAATTTTTTCGCGGGCCCGGTAGACACAAAGTTCTCGGCTTCCCTGAATTATTACAATGTTCATTACAATGCAACACATGTTATCGGGACGACCGGCGGAAACACGGACGATATGCGTGAATCGCTGGAGCTCAGCTCCGCTTTGATCATCAATCCCGCTGTAATGGTAACCCATATCGGCGGACTGGACTCCGCGTCTGAGGCAACCCTGCACCTGCCTCAGATTCCCGGAGGCAAGAAGCTGATTTATACGGGTATCTCCATGCCGCTGACTTCAATTGATGAATTCGCAGGCCTTGGCGAAGGCGATCCTCTTTTTGCAGAACTAAGCAGCATTTGTAACAGGCACAATGGTCTGTGGAATGCGGAAGCTGAAAAGTACCTGCTTGCAAATGCAAGTCCGATTCTCGCCTGATAACTGAATTTACTATTCCATGATTCAAACAGATATCTGCCGACACATCCCCGGCAGGTTCCCATAAATGCCGCGGTGAGCAGCTCCAAAATGAATTGTGAAATTCATGATGCAGCTGCTCTTCGTTTGTGGTCTATTGCAGCAGTCCCGTTATAGCAGCGCTTTTTGCTGTGTCATAGCCGGGGATCAGCCTTCAAAAAACTTGCTGAGCTTTCCGGCAGCATCTTCTTCGTCATCACCTGTGACTTCGATTGTGAGCGGTGTTCCGCACGGGGCGCCGAGGGACATGATACCGAGGATGCTTTTGGGATTCACATGTGAGGTACCTTTGATGAGTGCGATATTGCTTTTAATCAGCTGGCATATTTTTACTAATTCTGTGGCAGGACGGGCATGAAGCCCTTCTTTGAAGGGCACGGTTACTTGAATTGTCTGCATTTTTAACTCTCCTGTCTTTGCTGCGGCTGCGTTTTTCGAAAATATATTCAGCACCGACGGGATATGCAGTTGTTTTTTTGCATATTTTCCGGCAGCGATGGATAACAGATAAAGAGGATGGGAATTATTCGATGATTGAGACTTTAACCATACCGGCAAGCTTTTCCACATCGGATTTTGCAAAAGCCTGTGTGCCTTCCTGACTGACGGCAAGTGCGCCGCAGGCTGTAGCCCAGCAAAGGGAGGTCTCGTTGCTGAAGCCTTGCTCGAGACCGTGAATGAATCCGGCCAGCATTGAATCGCCTGCTCCAACCGTGCCTTTTACATCGACCGGCAGGGGAGCGGCAAAGAGTGCCTGATCCTTAGTAACCAGGATGCTCCCGTCGCCGCCCATGGAGACAAGCACATAAGTAATATCATACTGGTGAATCAGTTCGACGGCAGCATCGATGATTTCACGGCTGCTGCTTAGTGTTCGGCCAAGGGCGCTTTCCAGCTCGTGGATATTTGGCTTGATCAGGTATGGTTTCGACTGCAGGCCCTGCATAAGCAGGGTGCCATCGGCATCAAGGGCCGCCTTACAGCCTGCGGGAATCATACGGATCATTTCGCGGTAAGTAGATGCGGCAAGACCTTTTGGCACACTTCCGCTGAAAACAGCGAAGGAACTGCGAGTAGCATAAGCCTGGATCAGACGGTTGATTGCCTCAAATTCCTGTGCGCTGACGGTAAATCCTGCTTCGTTAATATCAGTGGTGGTATGTGTGTTGCTTTCCAGCAGCTTGGTATTAATTCGGGT
>DIEQ01000062.1 GCA_002418705.1 Mageeibacillus sp. UBA5770
AGACGGCTTAATGGACAGGGAAATCATCGAAAGCATTACGGCGCTGGTATCGGTGAAGCTTGTCAGCCGGCGCGGGGAAGTCCTTTTTGAAGGCACCAGCAGTGAGGCCGGCATGGAAATCAGCATGTAAACAGCACAGGCGACTTATCTTTTCAGCGCTGCAGCAACCTCAGCTGCTGCGTTCTCAAGCACGGGATCGACTTCGAGGGAAACTGTGCTGACTTTGGCATCGATTTCCTTATGGGCAAGAAGCTCAGCTGCTTCAACAATCCACCTGGCAGCGACATCAGCCGGAACCTTCCCGGAATCAATCGTCAGGCTGAACAAGTCGGTTTCTGTATGTTTAACATTGTAATATGTCTGCAGGAAGCCCTTCCTTACATTATCACTCTGTTTGATGAGGGCTTCGGCCTCTTCACGGGTCTGGATGCCTTTTACCTTCATTATATTGCTGACGCGTCTGTCAAAGGGAGACACGATGCAGACGTTCAGAACGTTTTCAAAGCCATTCAGCACGATAAAGCCGCCGCGGCCGACGATGACACTGTTATCGAATTTGGCGAATGCCCGGATAGTATGATTCAGCATCCTGACCATTTCGGTCTTATCAGTATCGAAGCGGTCCCAGATGCTTTGTTCCGAATTGTAGACTTTATTAAAGGCTACCAGGCCGTATTGGACAAGCACCTTTTCAATAATTTCTTTGTTAATTAATGAATATCCAAGAGATTGCGCCACCTTCTCACTAATCAAGTCACCATCACTGCCAAATTCACGGGAAATAGTAATTACAGCCATACAAATTCTCCTTTCGATATTTATGATGTAATTGCGATATTCTAAATAAAATTTAACCTTTTATAAAATTATAGCAGAAATATACGGGCAAAGCAATTGAATGAGTTATTCGGGGAACACTCTTCGAGAATAGTAAAATATGGTATATTGTAAAGAGTATTGTATATGTGCAGCAGCCGGTACGGGAGGTTCATGTATGGACATATCTTTGTGGGCTCAGTCTTATTCAAGCGAACGGATGCCTTCCTTCGAACAGATCCGGAGCTTTGTCGCCTCTCCCCTTTGGGACGAATTCAACGGGTGGATCCAGAAAAGCTATCATGCGGTTCCATCCATCGAGTACAGCTGCTGTTCCGGGCAGCCGGGATGGAATGTCAAATACAAAAAGGGATCGAAATCCTTATGTACTCTCTATCCCGAAAAAGGCAGATTTATCGCTCTTGTCGTCGTCAGTCCAAAAGACGAACCGGAAGCAGAACTTCTGGTAAAGACGCTGACCGAATTAACGCAGGATGTGTACAGAAGATCCGCACCGATGATGATGGGCCGCTGGATGATGCTCCGCATAGAATCCCAGGCCAGTGCAGAAGATGCTCAGAAATTGATCGAGCTTCGCATCCGACCCCCGTTCTCCGCATAAATAGAAGCAATCCCCAAACGCAAAAACAGCCCTCCCGGACTGTTTTCGTTATGATCGATTCTGCAGCTGCATGAACGGCTTTACTTTTTAATATCCTTTTTGTCAATAATATCATTAATCTTGCCGGCGATACTTTCTTTAATATTATTCACATTTCTGTGAACGCTCGTCTTTTTCTTGAAATCAGCTTTTGAGGATTGAATTTTCCCCTTAAGTTCAAGCTGCTCGTTCCCGGTGATTTTGCCGGCAGCCTCTTTGACCTTACCAGCTATTTTTTCTTTGGTGTTGTTGAAATCATCTTTATTTGTATCCATGATACTTCCTCCATCATCAACCAAAAAGTACTCTTATTGCCGGTTCTTACCCTTAAATTATAGCACATGTTGAGTAGCTTTGCTTGTAATATAAACCGGCGAACAGAGAAACCCGTCTGACGCAAGCCCTTTCGGGCAGGCTGCAAACGGGCATTATATTCAGGTAATGCTCAAGTAAACTGGCTATACCAGAGTGACTCTGTTTTCGAATTCGCGATATGCTGACAGAATAATGCCCAGGATATAGCAGATAAATATACCCGGATCATATTTGCCTTCGTGCCAGCCTTCCGCACTTGCCCAGAGAGAGTTAAAATAACTGTCTTTAGTCTTTTCAATCATCGCATCGAGGCTGATATAACGGCCGACATAATATCCGCTCCTGTAAAGAAGCAGGAACATCAGGAGGCGGCTCATTCTTCCATTGCCATCGCAAAAAGGCTGGATACACAGAAAATCGAATACAAACTGCAGAATCAGAAGAAGCGGCGGCACGGCGCCTTTTTCAATGGCAATATTAAAGGCTGCACATAAGTCTTCTATCGCAGAAGGGGTATCGGCGGCCGAAACAGGTTCAAATCGATCCGCAATATTGCCATTTAAATCTGTTGTTACAACCAGATTATCCTCAGTCTTATATTTTCCTCCCGTATCATCGGAAAGATATTGGAACAGATAAGCATGAAGCTGACGGATATTTTCCGGGGTAACAGGGAAACTGTCATATTTTTCGTGAATCAGATCAAGACAGAATCGATAACCGCGGATCTCATTTTCGGCTTTACCGATCGGTTCAACCGTCTCCTCCATCAGGTGCTTCAGTCTCTTATCGCAGGTAGACACGCCTTCAATTCGATTGGATGCACCCGCGCTTTGGATCTTGGCGACACGGACCATCTTATCAAGAATTTGCGACTTCTTCTGATATATCGGTAACTGCTCATTTTTATACTGATTTATCAATGTGATATAGGTCTTATTTTCGCAGGGAATCGAGTTCGTTTCGAAAGAATCATAATCTAATTTTCTCATAGGATGCTCCTTTCCCGCTGCCTGACACGTCTGCACTACTTAGATTTTACACCTTTGTGATTCACTGATCCAGCTTGGCTGCCTGTATCTTCCGCTCGCTCAGCCGCTTATTAACAACCTCCCGGAAAAGGACATACAGAACGGAAGCCATCGGAATAAAAACCAGCATCCCGAGGACACCCATCAGATTTCCTCCGATCGTGACAGCGACAAGGACCCATATCGACGGGAGGCCAATCGACCCGCCAACAACATATGGATAGATCAGGTTGCCCTCGATCTGCTGGATAATAAGAAACAGCACAACAAACCAGACCGCCATTACCGGGTCAACGATCAGTATGAAGAACACACCGAAAAAGCATCCGATGAATGCGCCGAACATGGGTATCAGGGCAAAAACCGCAATCAATATACTGATAAGCAAAGCATAGGGGAATTGAAAAAGAGTCATGGTAACCAGGAACAGAACGCCTATAATTACGGATTCCCTGCCCTGTCCCGACAAAAAATGCGCAAACGTCTGATTGGAAAGCGAGCAGACAAAGAGCGTCCTGTCTGCGGTCGCTTCCGGGAAAAAAGCGTAGATCACCTTTTTTGACTGTGCGGACAGCTTTTCCTTCTGAATAAGAAGATTCACGGCAAACACAAAAGCTATGACGCCGTTAAACACCGCGCCGAAAATCGAGGAAGCCACACCCATGGTAGATGAAAGAGCACTCCCTCCGGCGGTTTTGAAGTAATTTAAAATGCCCTTGCCGATTGTATCCCAGTCGATATTGTAATTGACGATGTATTCTTTGATGGCCGGGTATTTTGCGGCCAGATCATTAATCATCACTTCAACACGATCAAAGAAGGTCGGCAGCTTGTCGATGATAACGCCGAAGGAACGCGCCAGCTCGGGTACCACAAGTACAAAAACCGCCGCAACGACGCCGATAAAAAGGAGCAGCGTAATCAGCAGACTGCTGACGCGAAGAAACAGCTTCGAAAAAGGCTTCTTTTTACGCGAAAACAGCCGGGTCAATTGCTTCTCGACCCAGTGCATGGGGACGTTAAGGATGAACGCAAGACCGGCGCCTGCAAGAAAAGGTGTTATGATCTTCAGCAAATACCCCATGTATTGCCTGACAACACCTAAGTTCAGCAGCCCGAAATACAGCAGAAGGGCAACAACCAGCATGCCCATGATTTTGCGTATGTTATGTCTGTTCAGCTCCATCAAAAACCTCCGCCTGCATTTTTCTCTCCTGTTTCGCTTTTAATTGATGTCATTACATTATGATCCTGCTTTTCTGATAAGTGCTCCGGGATAGCCCTGATCCTCAGCAAATCCCATCGCGACAAAGTATTTCCTGTTTGTTTCATCTTTAGGATACACCATAAGCCTTGATATATCCGTGTGTCCGGAGAATTTCGCCGCATCAGAATAAAGATACCGGCCGACCTTCATATCACGGTACGCGGGAATCGCATAGTCGAGGCGGATGACCAGGGTCTTTGGATCTGATAATTTGCCGACAAAAAGTCCGGCCGTCGCCATATCCCGCAGGACATAGAAGCTGATTTCATCATCTTCTATCTGAAAATTAAAATCCGGATAGAATCTGCCGATATCCTTTCGATAGAAATCGAGAAAATAGGCAAGATACGGGCTTGCTTTTTGCGCAGGGACAATCGTGAACTGCTCCTTTTTGCGGAAAAGCTTAATCAGAAAATAGATGTTGATCCCCGCGACAGCCAGATTCATAACACCGGTCGGAATCGAGTGAATGATAAATCCATAAGCCGCGAAAACCGCACAGCCTGCCAGATTAATAAGGCGAAGCCGTATAATCGAGCTTGTCAGAAACGAAATCAGGATAAGGACGGAAGCAGCATAACCAATCCAGTCGACCCATGCTATTTGCGGCATACCAATACCTCCACACAAAAGAATCCCGGATTTCTTTTTATGCTCACTATAATAACAAGTTTAGACGATCCTATCCACATAAAAAGGCCGGTGCTGCACAGACGTCAGACGCCTGGCCGCACCGGCCCGTGTAATACAGTCAGATAATATCAGCAGACTTCGATTTCGAATTCCTGAGGTGGGAAGCCGTCTGATTCGACAAGTACCTTTACGATACCGGGTTCTCCGCAGGTCTCCACATAGAATCCGAAGGATCCGCCCTTCAGTGCAAATAGATTCGGGCCCTGCAGACGGGCCGGACCCTGCAGTGTGACACGGATAATGTTGTCTGCAAAGGGCAGCGTATTGGATTTCTGGTCAACGACACTAAGCTGGAATCGCGTTACGTCCTTGCACCCGGCAGTGAGCCTGGCATCATCGGGAACAACGATCAGGCCGGCAGGCACCGGATTCTGTGAAAAATGCTTCTCGGCTGCAAGCTTGCCGTCAACATATCCGCGGATGATTCCGTCTTCCCACAGCATACCCCATTCACCAAGCTTGTTCTCACCGATATCGCTCATTTTGATGACAAACGGCGGGTAAGGAAGGCTTTTGAATTCATCAGATCTGCCGGTAACGGGAATAGGTTCGTAATTCCCGAACTGAACCGTAATCGTCTCGCAGTTGGTAAGTACAATCAAAGGCAGAATGCCGCCGATACTTCTTTCGCCCCTGGCCCAGTAGGTAACCGGCATAAGAACCGGCTCGACCTGCGGGCTCACCTGTGACTTGTAGACATATGCAGCTAATTTCTTTGTGCGGAACATGTCCATGACGCCGTGATAGCATATATGGTCGCCCGAACCAAAGTCTTTGTGTGTGTTGTAGTCAAATGCACACCAGCCGATCGCACCGGAGATCAAAGGATCCGCACTCGCTTCGTGATGGATTCTTAAGTGCCTGCTTACGAGTCCGATCTGCCGCTCTTCGCAGTCAAACTTCTTGGTCGGATACATATGTCCGCAGAATTCTGTAATCAAATATGGGACATCATGGTCAAGTCCGGTTACCTCGCGTGTTCCGCGAAGACGCAGGCTGTCACCGTCATCCGTGAAATCGTTCATCGTGTAGACGTCTTCGAGAAGTTCGCTGTTTTCGATGCAGCGGACGCCGCCGATCGCCCTTGTGGTATCAAGGGAACGGGCAATCCGGTTGGTCTCAACATAGAAATCATGATCATCACGGGATTCGTTGATACGGACGCCCCACATGATAATGGACGGGTGATTCCAGTCACGTTCAATCATATCCCTGACATTTTCACAGGCGACATCTTTCCATGTACCTTCCCCGATATGCTGCCAGCCGGGGATCTCCTCAAATACAAGGAGCCCTATCTCATCACAGCGGTTCAGGAAGTGAATGGACTGCGGATAATGCGAAGTGCGGGCAAGATTCAGGTGAAGATCGAATTTAAGAATATCGGCATCCTTCTCCTGGGCTCTTCTGGGCATTGCATAACCGACATATGGCCATGACTGATGCCTGTTCAAGCCCATGATCTGGACTCTTTCGCCGTTCAAAAAGAATCCTTCGGGTGTAAACACGGCCGTCCGGAATCCGATTCGGCTTTCGAACAGATCTTCCCTGTCCCCGGCATGTAAAATCAGCTGAACAGTATAGAGTGCCGGATCATCAAGCGTCCAGAGGCGGATCGGCTCCGCATGGCTGTCCTTTTCGATGTTTTCAAAAACACATTCCACACGCGAGCGTCCGGCCGGGCACAGCACGGCTTTCTCACCGAGGAAAACATTTTTTCCTTCCATGTCGGTTACACGAACCTCAAGCACGGCAGGTGTTTCTGCCGTCTGATTGCCGATCAGGACCGTAATGCGAAGGCCCTTTTCAGATTCCAGGGCATGCAGGGGCTCGATTTTGGCGTTCTCAATGTGAACCGGTTCGAAGATATCCAGGTATACTTCGCGGTAGATACCGCCGTAAGTCAGATAATCGATCTGCCCGCCGAAAGGAGGAATGTCCTCCCTTTCCGAGGCATCGGCGATAACGGTGATCTCATTTTGTCCGCCGGCAGTCAGGAGATCCTGTACCGGGAAAGAAAACGGAGTATATCCGCCTTTGTGATCACCGAGCAGACTGCCGTTGAGATATACTTTTGCATACGACATCACACCTTCGAACCGCAGCGAAGCCGCCTGATTCTTCCCGAGGACCGGAGACTCGAAAAAATGCTTGTAGCATGAAGTTACCTGGAAATTCTTTTCATCAAAATAATGAAAAGGAAGTTCCACATTGGTATGCGGCAGCTGGACTTTTGCATAGCCGTTAACATCGCGGCTATACTCCATCCCATCCTGGTATTGGTACTGAAAGTACCAGTCGTTAAGCAGTTCTATACGTTGAATCATAAAGATACCCTTGTTCTTTCCGTAAATTCTTTACATGCAGGTTTTCAATATATATGAAATATGTCCGCGTATTACTTGACCGAACCCAACATACCTTCGACAAACTGTTTCTGCATGGCGAAGAAAAGTATGACAGTCGGCAGAGTTGCGATTATGATCGCAGTCATGATTACACCGAAATCCGGTGTGTAAGATGAAGCGAGCGAAGAAATAGCCAGTGTAATTGTCTTTTTGTCATTCGATTGAAGAACAATCAGCGGCCACAGGAAACTGTTCCAGTATGACATAAAAACGATAATGGAAGCTGCTGCATATGTTGATTTCATCGTAGGAATGTATATGTAGAAGAACGCCTGCAGCTCATTTAATCCGTCCATCCTGGCAGCCTGAATCAATTCCTTGGCGAATGTCTTTGTCGACTGGCGGAAATAAAAGATAACAAAGATGGAGGCGGCCATCGGCAGAATGATTGCAACATACCGGTTAAGAAGATTCGCTTTGGAAAAAAGCCGGAACAGGGGAATCATCATTGCGGCAAAAGGCACCATCATGCTCAGCAGCATGAGATTATAGAATTTTTCGCGCATTCGGGATTTGTACATTTCAAATCCATAGCCTGCGAGGGATGCAACAATCAGCGTGACTATGGTTCCGCTGATGGTAAGCACGGCGGAGTTTCCAAGAATTCTCGGAAGATCAATCAGTTCGTTCAATTTGGCGAAGTTATTGAGAAGCTCTGAGCCGATGGCTATTTTGCCGGAAGTAATATCCTTTGAGGTACTCGTTGCTCCCAGAATCATCCAGATAAACGGAAAGATACAGACAAGGGAAATGATGGAGAGGATAACGTATACGATACCGGTTTTAATGCCGCCGATGAAGTGATTTTTACCGAAAGTTGCGGTGGTTTTCTTGAATGCTTCTTGCTTAGTCATTTTTATCACCTGCCACCTTAAATTGAATGATAGCCAGAATTGCAACAAAGAACACGATTACATAGGAGATTGTTGCAGCATAACCAAAATTCGGTGTGAATTTGAACAGGACATTATAGATGTAATGCGACAGTGAAAGCGTTGCATTGGCAGGTCCGCCGTTTGTAATGTTGACGGATTCATCAAAGAGCTGAAGCGTACCGATGGTTGACATAACCGTTGTAAAAAGAATGATAGGCTTGAGCAGCGGCAGGATAATATAGAAGAACTGCTTAAGCTTATCCGCTCCGTCAATGCGGGCAGCCTCGTAGATCTGCGGGTCAATATTTTGAAGCGCCGAGAGGTAAAAAATCATATTGTATCCTGTCCAGCGCCAGGTTAATGCAATGATAATGAGCACTTTTGCCCAGAATGGATCAAGTATCCATGGAATCGGTTCTGAAATCAGATGAATACTCATAAGGAGTCTGTTAATAAGCCCATCCATGGAAAACATACTCTTAAACAGTACGGAATAGGCAACCAGCGAAGTGACACAGGGAAGGAAGATAGCCGTACGGAATACACCTTTGAATTTAAGCTTCGGGTCATTGAGCAGTGTTGCAATCGACAGTGCGAGGACAGTCATGACGGGTACCTGAAAAATGAAATAAATAAAGGTATTGCCCAGTGCCTGACGGAATACTTTGTCTCCAAACAGCCTTTTAATGTTGTCCAGACCGTTAAAATGATATACGGCACCTTTTCCCGTCTGGAAGGAGAGAATAAACGAACTGATAACAGGATACAGAGTAAAGATGGCTACCAGAATCAGGCCGATGCCTACGAATAACCAGCCGCTCCGGTTTTGGTATTTTTCAACCCCTCGACTTCGTTGTGCTTTCATAAACGATTCCTTTCAATAACATGCTGTCTGCAGGTGCAGTAATATTGGAAAGGAGCGAGAGCTTATGATACTCCCGCTCCTTCCTCGTTCATAGTTCCATATTCGATTGAATGTTCGTTGATATGACAGCGGATTATTGAATGGAGGACTCTACTTCTGCCTGTGCGCCTTCAAGAGCTTCAGCAGCACTCATGCCTTCGTATACGGAAGGAAGAATAGCGGCAATAGCAGCGTCAGCTTCATATGTGTAGGATCCAAAATCAACAGCAGGGATGATTGTCATGTATTTGGCGAAATCTTCAAATACTTTCTGGCCCCCGAAGAAAGGATCTTCGGTCATATAAGCGTCACCGGACTGTGAAGGAAGGAATGAACCGACAGCGCCTCGCTCAACAAGGATCTTCTGATAGAAATCCTGGTCATTTGCATAGAGCTGGTTGAGGAAATCAGTAGCTGTGTCTTTGGCTGCGGATGCTTCAAGGATGAACCAGCTGGATCCGCCGAGGTTAGAGGCATTGACTGCACCGGGAACATCAAGTCTCGGGATAGGAGCAAGTGCCCATAAGCCTGACTGGTCAGCAGCAGCTTTTACAGAACCTGTGATCCAGACGCCTGTGCTGATTGTAGCGGCTGTTCCTGTGTTGATAGCGCCGACCCATTCTGCCCAGCCGGATGTCTTCTGGGTGCAGGAAGAATTGATGAGCTTGGCGTATGTCTCAACTGCTTTAGTCATAACATCATTGTTGGCAAGGTTCGGTTTGCCTTCGGCATCAAAGTACCATGCACCGGCAGACTGAAGCATAACACGGACAAGTCCTCCGTCGGTAGGATCGAATGCGCACATGGCAACACCGGTCTTAGCCTGTACCTGCTCGCCTATCTCGATGAAACGGTCCCAGGTAATATTCTCAAGATCTTTACCTGTGAAGCCGGCCTGCTCGAGGATATCTGTTCTGTAGTAGGTCCCGGCAACACCGGAATCAAAAGGAACACCATAATTTACACCGTCAAGAGAAACTGCCTTGACTTTATAATCAGCGAACTGAGTATAGTCAATCTTGGCGCTCAGGTCAGCAAAGCTGCCGGGGAAAGCGGAAAGGTACTTCTGGGCGTTATAGTCTTCGATCAAAACGATGTCAGGAAGTCCTTCTGTCGTTCCGGAAGAAAGGTTGATCAGTAATTTCTGCTCAACATCGGCCTTAGCCATATCTACAACTTCGATCTCAACATTAGGATTGATAGCAGCATATCTTGCTTTTGCTTCTTCCATAATGGCGATGTTGAAGTTCGGATCCCATGCCCAAATCGTTAATTTCTCTTTGGCACCGGATACTGTTGCGTCTGTTGTGTCGGCCGAAGCTGCGGCGGTGGTTTCTGTTTTGTCAGCTGAAGTTGCAGCAGCGGTTGTCTCAACTGTTTTAGCTGTGCAGGCTGTCATTGACACTACAAGCAAAGAACTGATGACCAGGGACAAAAGTTTTTTCATAGCAAATCCTCCTAATAATTGTGTGGAAAGGGTTTGATTTATAGTCACATTGTACAAGCACAAAAACCCCTTGTCAACAATATTTACTAAATTTTTCTAGGAAATTTTTACTAAATGTTCTCCCGAGTCATATTTTCTCTGTATTCAGCCCTCCCCGGATGCTTTTTCAGCTAATCTGCAGCTCTCGCGAATGACCAACTGGCACGGGAATGTCACTTTTTTGGCTATTTTACGGTGTTCGAAGCGTTCCTTGAGTAAACTGACAGCAGTTTCGCCCATAATCTCTGAGTAAAACTTTACTGTTGTCAGCGGAGGGAACGTATACTGTGCAATCGGGATATCATTTATACCGATAATGGAGATATCTTCGGGGATTCTCAGGCCGGTCTCATGGATAGCCTTCATAATTCCGATCGCCACGGAGTCGTTGCCTGCAATGATAAGCTCCGGCAGATCGCCCTTTTCAAACGCGTCTTTGAAGAGATGGTAAGCGCCGCGGCTTTTGGAGTACAGGGCATCGAGGTAGATATAGTTATTATTCAGAAGATTCTTCTTCTCCATATATTCAACAAATGCGGTGTATCTTTTCTCCCCGAGATAGGTTCTGCTGTCCGGATAATTCTCAATCCAGCCGCAGAAGCCAATCCTTGTAAACCCCTGCGCCAGCGCGAACGCCAGTATTTTGTTCATCGCTACATCAACATCGACAACGACGCTGTCGAGCTCTTCTTCGAGCGGGCACGAATCGACGAAAACAATGTTGCTGCAGCAAGACTGGAACAGCCTGACGTCCGCCGTGCTGAACTTGCCGATCGCAAGCAGCCCGTGGATATTCTTCAGCTGCTCGATAGGATACTCACCGTCTTTCGCGAAAAGCTTGACGATTTCATAATTATATTCCTGGCATTTCTTTTCAATGCCGATACGGATAGACAGGTAATATGGATCTTCGAGTTCCTCATCAACCGAGATGAAATGAATGATCCCCACGCGGAAAAGCGAGGGTTTTATCTTCTTTGTGCTGTTAACCCTCTTCTTGCTGCGCGGTGTCTCATACTCGAGTTCTTCCGCTACCTCAAAAATCAGCTTGCGTTTATCAGGGCTTATGGACAGCGTCTCATCATAATTAATAACACGCGATACAGTTGTTACGGAAACTCCGACTTTATCGGCAATTTCTTTTAGTGTTGCCATACATCCTACGACCTTTCTTAGTAAAATTTTATTATAATTTTACTTCTACTGTTAACTTTATTCAAGGAATTACATAATCATTCTGCTGTGCCGCTGCCCGATTTGCTTCGTTCAATCTTTTTTACCTTCATGGGAGGTCCCGAAGCCCGGTAAATCTCTCCGGCCAGCTCCGTAATCTCGTTCCAGTCATGGCTGACCATCAGGACAGGCTTTGTCAGGGCAGCCTGCCGCACAAGTTCATAAAGTGCGGATTTAAGGGCCAGGTCCAAGCCCGCAAAAGGCTCGTCAAGCAGCAGGAGATCACAGTCAAAGGCCAGGGCGCGGGCAAGCGCGATCCTTTGTTTCATCCCTCCGCTCAATTCAGACGGATAAAAATCAGCCTGCTCAGACATCTGGATATTATCCATCCACTGTGCGGTTACGGTACGGTTTTTGACGATCAGATCCAGATTATCGCCCGCCGTCAGCCAGGGCAGGAGACGGTTCTCCTGGAATACGACACCGACACGGTTTCTCGGCAGACCGGAGACGGTTCCGGAATC
Organism: Mageeibacillus sp. UBA5770; assembly: GCA_002418705.1. The sequence continues at coordinate 12,154 of DIEQ01000062.1, forward strand.
CGGACTGACAAGTCCGGCCATGACATGAAGCAAGGTCGTCTTGCCACATCCCGAGGGGCCGGAGAGTCCTATGATGCCGCGTTCCGGCAGCTCGAGACTGAAGTCCGACAGTACAATCTGGTCATTATAGGATTTAGTTATATGCTCCGCACGTATTGTCATCCCTGCTGCCCTCCTGTCTGATCCGGGCTCCGTCCTGCAGGCTTATCCGACATATTACCCGGCATTTCGGTACGTCCGTGACGATGGAAATACTGTCCGGCATGCCGCAGGACCCGGACCAGAAGTTTTTCAAGAAGAAGGCTGAGGGCAATAATGACCGCGGTGTAAGCCAGCAGGTCAGGCGTCTCGAGATAGATCTTCGCTTCATAAAGGAGGCCGCCCAGCGAATTCGAAGGCGTACTGAGCACCTCGGCTGCAATACCCGCTTTCCAGGCAAGGCCGAGACTTGTCGTTGCCGAAGCAATAAAAAACGGAGAAACCGACGGAATGTCAATATGCCGGATAATCTGCCTCCGCGTCAGACGAAAAACAGCCGCCATTTCCAGCAGCTGAGGATCGATTTTGCGGATGCCTTCCGTAACATTGGTCCATACGATAGGAAGAACCATCAGAAAAACAATAAATACCACGACCTTATTACTCGACATCCAGATCAGGGCAAGTATGATAAAGGATGCAATCGGGGTCGAACGAATCGCACTGATCGCAGGATACACGAACCGCTCTATCCAGCCGACCTTCACGGTCAGGATGGCAAGCATCGTTCCGACTGCTATACCGAGCAGGAAGCCCGCTTCAATCCGCAGCAGGGAATAGAGCGCCGCGAGCCAGAAGGATGTCTGACCGAAAAGTTGAGTCAGCCTTACAAAAACCTGCACGGGTGACGCAAGCAGCAAGTCCTGGTGGATCGCCTGATACAGGAGCTGCCAGAGGACAAGCCAGAACAGGGCCACGGGAATCCACAACCAGCGCTTTGCCGGCCGAGCGGACTTCGGGGTACCTTTCGATATGCCCGTCTGAGGACGCGGTTCCTGGATATCATGTTCATCCGGCATTTTTGGCGTCTCCTTGTGATCGCTCAGATTAATTTTGGGGTTCAGGGAATCCAGTAGAATCCGGCATCAGGTAATTTCCCGCCGATGGACTTGGGATTCGCCTCCATCAGAATTGCCAGGAAAGGATCCATGATTGACTGCATTTCAGCTCCCTGTATCATGACTATGTGGCAGTTGGGAATTGCTTTTTCAGCGAGGGCGGCATCGGCCATGATCTGGTACTGTGCGACAAGCTTGCCTGCTGCTGCGGGATCAGAATTGACCTGCTCTGCGGATACTTCGTATTCTGCCATAAACGATGCGAGAGCATCAGGATTAGCCTGTGCAAAAGCCTTCGTGACGACAAGGCAGCCCATCGCAAGTTCGCTTGCGGAGGAGCCGCCGTGGACTTCCTGCCACTGCTCGGTCAGGTCAAGCGCAATGCGCATGTCAGGATTCTTGCTTAAGACTGTGGTGACAAAAGGTTCCGGAAGCATGACAATGTCTGCTTTGCCCGAAGCAGCGAGTGTGGCAAGCTCCGCATGTTCAGCTTTATATGTTATAGTAGCGGGCTCTTCAAGGTTCGAGGCTGCAAGAAGATCGTTCAGGACATATTCAGGAACAGACCCCTGTCCGGTCGCAAGAATTTCATCTCCGGATAAGTCCGCCATAGTCTGGATATCATCACCATTCTCGAGTATGTACAGCACGCCGAGCGTATTCACCGCCAGCATCTGGATGCTCTGATTTGTCTTCTGATACAATACAGCAGCCAGATTTGTCGGCAGGGCTGCAATATCAACCTGACCGCTGCTCAGCTGGGCAACGATATCATCAGGGCTTCCCGAAAGGCTGAAGGTATAATCATTCGACGCTGTTCCCTCATCCTGCGCAGCCATCAGGTTAACCAGGCCGATTCCTGTCGGTCCCTTAAGGGCTGCAATTCGAATCTGCGCCTTTTCACCGGCGGCCGTCGTATCGGCAGGTGCCGATGTATCGGCGGGTGTAACCGCTGATGCAGCCGGGGCAGTCGTCTCCGGTGATACCGCAGATGTAGTTGCTGTGGCTGCCGGAGCAGCTGTGCACGCCGAAGTCAGCAGAACCGAAGTCGTTACTATAACAGACAGGATTGCCCTGCCAAAAGACAATTTACTCATTTGAAAAAACCTTCTTTCTTTACTTTCTGTGCCCCGGACACCCGGGATTTCTCTCGCTGCGCCATCCCGGACACCCGGGATTTAAATATAATTCCTATGATAAAACCATAGTACACGTATAGGATAATGTCAAATTCACAACCGGGCAGGTAAAAAATGTAAGTTTTTACTGCGGTGCCCCGACCCGTATATGCTTATTCCATAATTTTCCAGCTGCATAAACCCGATCTATATACATTTTAACCCAATTATTCATGCATTTTTTGTGAAAAAGCGGAAAATTAGGTAAATTTTTACTATAATATTGGTGAAATTTGCGCGCACAATCCATTTTATCTGATATAATCGAACTAATGTAAACCCAAATTATTCATGTCTACGGAGGATGATTCCATGAGAAAAGCATTTATCTGTCCCTCTAAGTATGTTCAGGGCGAAGACGAACTTTTAAACCTCGGTTATTTCGTTAATACATTCGGTAAATCAGCGCTCCTGATTGCACATCCGGATGACGTCTCCCGCGTTCAGGCCAAGCTTGACAAGACTGCCGAGACATTTGGCGTAACCTTTGTATCAAGCGGTTTTGGAGGCGAATGCTCCAGACAGGAAGTTGCACGCTTAAAGCAGCTTGCCCAAGACAACAAATGTGACTGCACCATCGGACTCGGAGGCGGTAAAGCCATCGATACAGCCAAATGCGTAGCAGAGGGCGACGCACTGATCATCTGCCCTACAATCGCAGCGACCGATGCGCCGACAAGCCATTCCGCCGTCCTTTATACACCGGAAGGCGCATTTGATGACTATGCCTACTTCAAGCAGAACCCGAGCGTAGTCCTAGTTGATACAACGGTAATATCTAAAGCACCTGTTCGTTTCCTGGTCTCCGGTATGGGCGATGCGCTGTCGACATATTTCGAAGCCAGAGCCAACACAATGTCATATGCAAGCGTCAACGCCGGACTTCCCTGCGGCGCGAGAGAAGGCAAGGCAAGTCCCGCACACGGTACCAAAGCGGCTTTCGCACTGGCAACGCTCTGCTATGAGACACTCCTTTCCGACGGCCTCAAGGCGAAGCTCGCCTGCCAGGATAGAGTAGTCACCCCCGCACTCGAAAACATCATCGAGACCAATATCCTGCTGTCCGGCCTGGGCTTTGAAAGCGGCGGCCTCGCTGCTGCACACGCCATCCACGACGGCCTTACCATCCTTTCAGGAACGCACAAGTATTTTCACGGCGAAAAAGTCGCATTCGGTACCCTTGCCCAGCTCTGCCTGGAAAATGCACCGCTCGAAGAGCTCGATGAAGTCCTGAACTTCTGCCTCTCGGTCGGACTCCCCGTCTGCCTCGAAGATATCGGCGTCACAGATCTGTCTGATGAAGAACTGATGCAGGTAGCCGCCAAGGCTTCCATCCCGGAAGAATCGGTCCACTCCATGCCCTTCCCCGTCACCCCCGACCAGGTAGCCGCCGCCATACGTTCCGCTGATGCCATCGGCCGGAAGTTCAAGGCGGAAGCAGGACTGTGATCCGCGAAACAGACAAAAATGCCAAAGTAATCGCCTACATGGACAAAGGAGTCTCACATGAAAAAAGTCATTAACAAGCCTGAATCCGTCGTCCCGGAAATGCTCAGCGGTCTCATTTTCGCTCATCCCGAACTGTCTTGCGACAAAAAAAATAAAATCGTCACACGCACAAAAGCTAATCCTGGCAAAGTAGTCCTGATCAGCGGCGGCGGCAGCGGCCACGAACCGGCACATGCCGGATTTGTAGGAACCGGCATGCTGGATGCAGCTGTCTGCGGAGATGTTTTCGCGTCCCCGTCCCAGATACAGGTGTACCAGGCGATCAAGGCTACGGCCGGAAGCAAGGGAACTCTCCTGATCATCAAGAACTACAGCGGCGATGTGATGAACTTCCAAAATGCAGCTTTCCTGGCTTCCGAAGACGGCATAACCGTTGACTATGTAAAAGTAGATGATGATATCGCCGTACAGGACAGCCTCTATACAGTAGGACGCCGAGGCGTTGCCGGTACGATTTTTGTCCATAAGATTGCAGGAGCCGCAGCCGAACGCGGCATGGATCTCGCGCAGGTCAAGTCCGCAGCCGAGAAAACGGTCCGCAATGTCAGAAGCCTCGGATTTGCCTTTACCTCCTGCACGGTCCCGGCCAAGGGAACACCGACATTCACACTCGGTGAGGATGAACTCGAATACGGCGTCGGCATACACGGCGAACCCGGCATTAAAAGAGAGCACATTCTGACGGCCGATGAACTGGCCGGACGCATGGTCGCATCGATTGCCGCCGACCTTAAGATTAACGAAGCCCCGGGAGCCGAAGCTGCCCTTCTGATCAACGGCTTCGGCGCAACCCCGCTGCAGGAACTCTATGTCCTGGCGCAGTCGGCCGCCCGCGAACTGGATGCGCTTGGCATTGTCGTGATGAAGACACTTGTCGGAAACTATATGACAAGCATCGATATGGCAGGTGCCTCGATCTCAATACTGCATCTCGACGAAGAGCTTAAAGACCTGCTTGCAGATACATGCGACACACCCGGACTCAAATTATCCGGCCCGCTCGTCGCCTGCACTTTTGAAGAGAAAAAAGCAGGGGAAAGCGTCAGTACCGGCAAAGTGACCGGGCTCTCAGCTGAGGCCAACATTGTAAAAGACGGGCGGATGTCCCTGGAGAATCTGATATATGCCGTCGACTGCATGAGCGACTGTATAATCAGGAACGAAATTCCCTTCTGCGAACTTGACTCACACGCCGGAGACGGCGACTTCGGCATGAGCGTGGCCAAAGGCTTCCGTCAGCTGAAGGAACAGTGGCAGGAGATCCTGTCCGGGCACAGCGCGGATACCGGCAGCTTCCTTGAGGCCTGCTCGCTGATCATCATGGAGCACTGCGGCGGAGCCTCCGGACCCATCTGGGGATCTGCCTTCCGTGCAGCCGGCCGCTACTGTGCAGACAGATCCAGCCTGTCCCTTACAGAATTCGCAGAGATGATGCAGGCAGCCGTTACCGGCATCCAGAAAACCGGCGAGCGGTCCTTTGGGCGCGGAGCCGGAATTGGTGACAAAACACTGATGGATGCACTTATCCCCTGCGCAGAATCCTTAAAGGCAGATGCCCTTGCCGGCAAAACATTTGCAGAAGCCATGCAGGCCGGTGCAAAGGCAGCCCGTGACGGAGCGAAGTCAACCGAACAGATCGTTGCAAGAATGGGGCGCGCCGGAACAGTCGGCGAGCGCAGCCTCGGCTACCCGGATGCCGGAGCCCATGCACTGGGTGTCATCTTCCAGGAAGTGGCAGACAAAATGAACGGCTGATTAAAACCGCGAAGCAATTATTATGAAGGGCGAAGGGAGTTATCCTCCTTTCGCCTTTTTAAATGCATCAATGGCAGCAAGTGTTACACCGGCAGCCAGAATCGGGTACCCGATGTACCTGTTTTCCATGAAAAATGATCCTGCAATGACAAGGGCAAAAGCAATGGCCGCCAGTGGCGTCAGGTGTTTTCTTCTGGGAGCCTTGCTCGTCAGCATAAAAAGTCCGGCGATAATAGCCAGTGCGATAAGAAGAATCAGGATATAAATCTGCGATGCATCCATTGTAATTGCCTCCCTTTTCAAGTGTCATGATCGTTCATAACAGCCCCTGAAAGCCAGGTTATTTCAGAACGATCTGCTTCGGAAATGCCTGTTTCCCGGAGATGTTCCACATCTTGTCGATATAAGCTGTCGTATAGGCCTGCTCGATGTAATGGTAAAAAACGGATGCCTTGTCGGTCAGCTCATAATTCGCGCCGTCTTTCTTTATGAAGCCCATTTTTTCTGCGGCAAACAGTTCGAATCCATACATTTTCCGGATAGGTATGCCAATCAGTTTTTCGAATTTCCCGCTGTCGATTCTCATTGCGTAGGCACTCCAGAAAAGGAAATAAGCAGCGCGCTGTCTTTTCGTAAAATCCAGAGTCAGTGAGGTCGGCAGCGATCCCGCACGGATACGCTCGATATACGCCTCGATGGAAAACGTGTTGATTTTAAAGCAGTCTTTGAGGAGTGTCGTCGCCGAGACGCCAAACCCCAGGAAAGAGTCGCGCGTAACGGATGAGTATCTGGCGGTGCCGGGCTTTGCAAACGTCCAGACCGAAGTACGGACGATCCCGATGGAGCGGCAGTATTCAGCCAGATGGATGAGCATTTTCTTTTTGACATTTTTACTCATCGGCTTGTACAAATTATCCGCAAAAGTGAAGTCAATAAAGGGATATGCAGAGACCTGTGTTGCACCGTGTTCAAAGGCTGTTGTAATATCATCGGCCAATAAAGGGTCGGTCTGCCCGGGAATCGCGAAAATAAGATCGATATCGATGACGTCGAAGCCGGCCTCGCGGACAAGCTGCAGCTTCTCGTAAATGCCCTCATTCCGGCGCCCGATCTTGAGCAGGCATTCGTCGTGAAAAGACTGGACACCGATGCTGACCATTGTCACGCCGGCGGATTTAAGTTTACGCAGGATCTCCGGTGTGAGGTCATTCGGATGAAGCTCCACGCCGATTCCACCGGCTATCGTGAAGTGACCGCGAAGCTTGTCGATGATACCGGCAAGGTCATTTATCATCAGTGCCGGTGTGCCGCCGCCGAAGTAGAGGCTTGTGACCTGCTTTTTGCCGTCCATTTCCCTGCATACCAGCTCGATTTCCTGCAGGAGTGCCTCCTTGAAGTCTGCGGCTTTCTGCCTGTCATATAGCACTTTGCAATATGGGCAGAAGCTGCAGAGCGAGCGGCAGAAAGGGATGTGGACATAAAGGCCGAGGTCATCGGCCGATCCAAAATCCAGACTGTTCCTGTACCGCCCCTCAAAGAGAAACGGCTTCAGCGAGCGGGTCATCAGGATTCGCAACAGTGACACCGAAAGCATCCGTCTTCCTCCTTACAAGAATCTGCCATACGTTCTGAGCAAGTCCCATATCACTTTGATATTGCCGCCGAAAAGCAGTGAAAATTCAGCAGCAAAGAAGTATCCGCATTCATCGCACAGTCCTTTGATATCAATACAGCGCCCGCATGTCCACTGCTGATTATTCTCCATGATCACACACTGACGGCACGGTGTGGGGAATGTATTGTCTGCAATATACGGAAAAGCGCTTCTCAGGTTCATTACCGGGTATCCGAATTCCATCATCTTTTCGATCCGGCTGCAGCAGCCCCGTTTCTCGTCACGGCTCAGCTTCAGATCCTCCGTTCCCGGATACGGCGTATGAAAATTAAACGACACGGCGAGGACATTGCGGGTGCTCTCTGCCACTTTACAGACTTCCTCAATGTCACCCTTGTTGATCTGATTGACCGCCATATAAAGGCAGATTTTATCGTTCGATGAGGTTTTTATATTCTCTATGATTTTGTCATAGGTATCACCGCGAATTTCGTTGTGCCTGTCGCGGGACCCGTCGATACTTACCAGGATGAGGTCAGCTTCCGGCAGATCCAGACCCAGCGTACCGTTAGTCACGACGGATACCAGGAGAAACCCCATCTGTTTGGCTTCAATGACAAGATCGCGCAAGGTAACGCAGTTATCTTCCCAGAGGAATGGTTCTCCGCCGTAGAGAAGCAGAATTCTGATGCCCTGTGAGTACATCTGCTTCATCTCGGCCTGAATCTGTGAGTGCGGATAGATCAGGCCCGTAATATTTCCGACAGCACAGTGCCTGCAGGATAAATTGCATTTATCTGTGATGATAATCGATGCAATCAGCGGTTTTTTACGCCGGAATACAATCGTGGAGAGACCCTGCCAGGACAGTTTCATAATCGGCTGCAGCTTCATAATGACCCTCTTTTCACCGGCGGGCAGCTAAGATTCAAGATCCGACTTTATTCGTTTGAACTCTTCGCCGTCAATTTCACCCCGCGCGTATCTTTCACGCAGGATTGCCATCGCTGTGTCTTCTTTCGGTGAGGGATGAGACAGACGGGGGTAATATTTTTTGAAAAGCCTTATGGCGATGATAATGACAACAGCCCAGAAAAGCAGATACATGGCCATGGATGCGATTCCGAGCCACCATTCACCGCTCGCCAGCAATTCGCCGACCGTTCCATAAAAAGGGTGCATACATTCGTCACCTCCTCCATGAACTCTACTACCTTCATTGTATTTTAATCACCTGCTTTGTCAATGAATTGCGTCATACAGCTTCAAATTTTTTTGACAGAAAAAGCTCCTGCATCCGAACGTGTACGTTCATCTGCAGGAGCTTTTCCCGGCTTAATTTTTGGTTCTCAGAAGGAGGATCTGGCTCTGTCATCTTTTTGCAGGAAATTACCTTCGAAGATTCGCTTTCTTAGCTGCGTATTCTTCTTCATTGATTTCACCACGGGCATATCTTTCATTGAGAATGGTCAGGGCATTCCCGAGATTCTGTACATCAGGTACGTTCGGCGCAGGCGGTGTATTACCGCTGACCGTCGGATGATGACTAGAAGTCAGGGCTCTGATCAGGACAACAATTCCCACAATGAACAAAGTTAAAAGTAAAAGTCCGCCGATCACCATGAAAATGCCGCCGCTTCCGAGACCTCCGCACAAACCATTAAAGGCAAAAAATCCGTTTCGCATCATATGAATGACTCCTTTCGACATCACTGTCCTGTTATATTCATCTTCACACACTGATGTGAAGATTTCATGTAGATTCTGTGCGAAAGCTGCGGCGAAGATGTTGCAGGCGAAATCCGTATGTCATCAGGGCAGGAGCTGTATCTGCATCGGCTTCTGGTTGGACATGCGGAATAATAAATATTAATTTTTATTGACACCTCTTTGAATCACTTCTAAAATGAAAATATAATCCTTATTAAGGGAGGGATTTGCTATGGCGGCGTTACTTATTATTTACGTCATCGTGTTCAGCATCATGTACAGTACGTACAACTCCCGGAAGTATTCACGGCAGTTTCCGTGGGTCAAATTAACTACCAGCCTGTGCTTTATAGCGATAGCAGCTTATTGTGCGGGCCGCAGTCTGCACTACACCCTCTTTTTCAGGATGCTGCCTGCCTTTCTCCTTGCCGCAGCCGGCGACTTCCTCCTCGGTGTCGCCCATTCCAGGAACGATTACTATGGCAAAGAATTCTCACTGGGAGTCGGTTCCTTCCTGCTCACACATCTTTTTTTCTATTTTGCCCTGACAGCCATTTTACCGGCTCAGATTGAGGATTTTATCATTCCCGTGGCCGTAATGTTCGGGGTCTTTTTCATCTCGAAAAATAAGAACCTGCGGCTTGGCAAAATGAAGCTGCCATGTATCGCTTATTCTTTTTTCGTCGGACTTCTATTCTCAAAAGGCCTCATGATCGTCCTTGCCGCCGGTTTTTCGATCCCAAATTTCCTGATTCTCGCAGGATCATTCCTATTCCTCACATCCGACCTTGTGCTTCTGTTTCTAAACTTCCATATAGCCCCGCCCAAATGCCTGGCTTTTGTTAACCTGAGCACATATTATGCGGCCATGGCACTTCTCGGAATCAGCCTCTATCCTTTCTGATATGCTATTTTAAATGATAACCGCTTTTTATGAGGGCATAGAATCATGACCGCACAAAAAAACCGCCGGCACCATCCCGTTTTATGGACAGTCAAGCTGATTCTGAAGCTGTTCTATCACAGGCATGCCGTCATTGGTTCGCAGCTCGTGGAACCGGCCCTGCCGGCAGTGTTCATATGCAATCATTTAAATTCATATGCGCCGATCATTTTATCCCTCTATTTCCCTTTTCCGTTCAGTCCGTGGGTCCATTCCTACATCATGGACCGGTCTGCCTGCCCGGCTTTTCTGGAGAAAGATTTCGCCGTGAAGTCACTTAAGCTTCGCCCGCCGCTCAGCCGCTGGACAGCTGCCGCGCTGACGCCCCTTGTCATTCATCTTATGCATTCCCTCGATGCGATTCCAGTATATAAGAACAGCATGAAAATAAGGGACACCTTTAACAGGAGCATCGACGTACTTTGCCGCGGCGATAATATCATCATCTTCCCCGAGGACCCGAATCAGAAATTCACGGAGTTCCTGAATGAATTCCAGACAGGATTCGTCCATCTCGCATGGCAATATCATAAGACGACCGGACAGCAGCTGCGCTTCTATCCCGTGTATGTCAGCCAGAAAACCCGCACGATAACCATCGGCAGGACAATTGAGTACATGCCCGAATCCGGATTCCATAAAGAGCGGGCGCATATCGCCGCATATCTTCGTGATACAATAAACGACATCGCAAAAATAGCCGGCTAGACCGGTTTGAGCGGTTTAGCCGGCTATTCTGCCGTGACGGTTGTTCTTTTGAGACAGTTATTACGTTAAGACCGGTATTTGTGTTGCTTCCGTTATTACGTTAAGGCCTGTTATTACGTTAAGACCTGTTACTCCGGAAAAGCTTCTGCCCATTCATGGATCATGCCGTGCAGCTTCTCATGGATGCCATGGCCTACGACATTCTCCTCATGCTGTTCGAATTGCTCGAACATCTCATCCTGCGCGGCTTCATCGAGTACCCGGTCAGCCATCACAAACAGGACGCTGTTCTCTTTTTCGATATGCTTCCTGAGTAACTCCTGATACTGTGATGCCGCGGAATTGAATTCCTCAAGGTTCTTGTATTCCAGAGCTGCACTCATCATGGCAATGAATGTCCTGCCCTGCGCATGCTCCTGAAGCATCACACCGACAGGCCCGCCCTCTTCAGGTACTCCGTGCTTCACCAGTTCCCTGAAAAGATAATTTTCTTCTTTGCCATGGTGGCACCTATCGGCAAATATCTTGAGAAAATAGACAACTTCATCATAATATCCAAGCATGACATCATCCGCTTTTGTTTTTGATGTAATCATTCTATCCATGATATTCAAAACATACAGAATCGATTCGTGTTCTTTGCGTAAATCCTGTGTTGCTTTACCCATATAAACAGCCTCCCTTGCAGTAATTCCAACGTATATATATTATACGCCGAAAAGCAGGCCGACTCAATTGTGCCTGAATCATGGTACAATTATGACAACTCATATCCTTGTAAGAATCATTTTTTAATCCTTACTTTATGGAGGTGTGCTCATGAATTCCGACGCTTTTGATAGAATTGACAATATCCTGTCCGGTGCATTTGACGATGGCAGAAATACCCTGTACGAACATGAAGTGTACGGAATTCTTTCGTCTATCGGGGTCGACGTCCCGCATTGCGTATTCATAAGGGATATCAATGAATTAGACGGCAAGCTCCTTTCCAAATTCTCTGCCTCCAAGCTTATGCTCAAGACCGTATCAAGGGATATGGCTCACAACCAGCGCTTCGGCGGAGTCAAGAAAGTCTCCAACCTTGATCCGTTATTCATCAAATTTGTGCTGACAAGCATGAAAGAAGAAGTTCTTTCGCATTTTGAAGAAGGCCAGAAACCCAGGATCGACGGATTTCTGATTATCGAATTTGTTAAATTTACTCAGGCCATCGGCAATGAAATCATGATCGGCTGCAGTGAGGACACTTCTTTCGGTGCCGTCGTCACGCTGACAAAAGGCGGAGACGATGCCGAGTTTTTCGCCAAATATTACGATGACGCCAACCTGTACCTTGCGCCGATCGACTATGACGACGCCTCAAAAATAACGCATACGCTTAAGATCCGGCACAAATACGAAGAGATCGGACACCCTGATTATCTCGACAAGATGGCAGCAGCCCTTTCTGCAATCAGCTATCTGGGACACCACTACTCCTTTATGTCTGAAAGAGCCCCGCGTTTCCACCTGAAGGTCCTCGATATAAATCCGCTAGTATTCTCCGAGGACGGCAGATTCATGGCCATCGACGGATATGCGGAGTTCGAAGAAGCCATTAACGCCATAACCTTTTCAACACGTGCCAATACCGACAATCTGGAATTGTTTTTCAGGCCAAAGGGAATCGCAATCCTCGGTGTATCTTCTTCCGAAGAGAAATATTCGCTGGCAAAGATTATCGTGACCTTATTCCAGGATCTCGGACGCACGGATCTGTATTGCGTCAATCCCAAAGGCGGAACCGCGCAGATTGCCGGCAGGACGTTCCCCCTATATACGGGATTGTCGGAGCTGCCGGACAATTATGACCTGGTCGTATATGCAGCACCGGCCAAGAATACTCTCCGTTTCCTGAGCACGGTCCCTGCGGACAAGTCCGTTATCCTTATTTCCGGTATACCGCCCGAGATCAATTATTCGGAATTCCTGCAGTCCACACTGAGCCGCGAGCACGGCGTACGACTGATCGGACCCAACTGTATGGGAGTTTTCCAGGCGCCGGATGCACAGAGCCCCGGTGTCAATACACTTTTCATCGATGAGAGCCGGCTTCAGATTCCATACTCCGATCGAAGCAATACAGCGCTCTTTACCCAGAGCGGTGCAATGGGCATTACAATCATCGAAAGAGCCCAGCATTCCCGGATTATCCGTACAATTGTCAGCTTCGGCAACAAGTCAGACGTCAACGTCCCCGACCTCATGGCGTATTTCGAGCAGGAACCCAATATAGATGTCATTGCGCTGTACATCGAAGGCATTAATCCCGGAGAGGGAAGGCAGTTCTTCGATCTGGCAAAGGTCAGCAAAAAGCCGATCATTGTATACAAATCCGGCCGTACGGAAGCAGGTGCCAAAGCGGCGGCCTCCCACACCGCATCCATGTCAGGAAGCTACGAGATTTTCAAGGCGGCCTGCAACCAGTCGAGATGTGTATTGACTGAAGAGCTCGATGATTTCTACAGCTTCACCAAGGTCTTTGCCATGCTGAGCAAGAAAATAGTAACCGGCAGGCGCGTGGCCGGTGTCGTAAACGCCGGTCTCGATGCGACGATGGGCGCTGACACGCTGCGTTTCCTCGAGCAGACCACCCTCTCACCGGAGACCACCGCGAGGATCAAGGAGCTCAATACCCACGGACTCGTCGATATCAATACGTCCTTCCTCGATGTGACGCCGATGACAGGAGATGTCATGTTCGCCAACTTCATCGACGCCCTGATAAAGGACGAGAATGTCGACTGCCTGTTCGTGGCCCTCGTTCCTCATATTGAGAATCTTAAAACCATGGAAAAAGATTATCTCGACCCGGATGCCTTTGTTGTCCTTTTTGCCGAACTCGCCAAAAAGACAGACAAGCCGATCGTCGTATCCGTCAATTCCGGAAACCATTACCAGCACATCGTCGCATACTTAGAAGAGCAGGGAATCCCGGTATATCCCAACATCCCATCTGCAATCCGCAGCCTCGACGAATATGTACATTACTGGTATGACCGGATGAACTGATTTTCCCGGTCGGTTTTCATAACTGACCCATCCTCATAAGCAGATAAACACGAAAAACTGACCGGTGCCTCTGCATAATTGCAGAATACCGGTCAGCTTTTTGTTTTTTGAAAAGGCCGGGTGTTTTGCGCCTGGCAGCCTCTGAAGATTATTATTGATGCATCCGGCGATTGCGGAGTACATATATCAGACTGCCCGCCATGCCTAAAGTTAAAATGCCGGCTAAGACCATGATACCTGTCTGCACTTCACCTGTTTTTATGATTTCTGTGGCTGCAGGCGTTGGTGTGGCTTCCGCGGAAGTCTCCACTGCAGCGGTAACAGTCGGAGCTGCTGTAGGCGCACTGGTCGGCGTCTCTGTTGGTGCCTCTGTTGGTGCCTCTGTCGGTGCCTCAGTAGGAGATGGAGTTACGGCAGCCGCACAAAAACCATTCATTATGTTATTGCTGTCGAGTGTAACTGCACCATTGCGCGCAAGGAGCTGTCCCTGAACCGAAGCTCCGGTCTCGGCTGTAATGGATGTTAAAGCAAAGATGTGTCCTATAAATCCGGAGTAGGATCCAAGTGTAGCAGAACTGCCGACCTGCCAGAACGTGCGGCAATATACCGCGCCGTTGATCAGGCTGACAGAACTGTCAGAAGCCGTGATAAGTGTTGACTCCGTCTGGAAAATAAAGACAGGATCTGTCTCATTATTACCGTCTAGAGTGAGTGTGCCGGTGATCTGAAAAGAGCCATCCGTTGAATTATAAACACCTGGTTTCAGAGTCATCCCGCCGAGTTCTGAGGAAATGGTCTGGAACGGTGTTCTTCCGGCTGCATTATCGTATGCGGCCGTCAAATCGTCCTGGGCTACCCCGGCAACCGCATCAGCCAAATGCAGGACACCGCCAAGCGTCACTGACTCCTGACCGGTAAAATCAGTTCCCGGAAATATACCGACATCGCCGCCGGCATCGCCGCCTATCGTTGTTGCTCCGATATTTGTAACCGTAGTACCTGCCAGAACAGCAAAAGTTGATGTTGTGCCAAGAGGCACCGTCTCCTCCGCGGCATTGACTTTGGACGGAACCGCAAAAAGTCCCAGAAAAATAAGCGCAGTAAATACTGACAGCAGTCGAATCGCATTTCGATTCTTAGTCATTTTATTAAGTCCTCTCAAATTGTCCCTTAAATTGAATTTCTCAGCAAATCGTGCTTTATTAAAAGCGCGGTATGAAAGCCCGATAAAAATAGCGCCCTTTATAACCTTCTGTGTTATGTAATCTCTTTAATTCTATGTCTAATATATTAATTTGTCAATTATTATTCGTTTGGGGGGTATCTTAATAACATGGTATTGTAACCTGAAAACAGAGGCGGCTGTAACAAAATTACCGCCGCCTCTTTCTCGATTTACGTATGAATACGGACCTGAATTCTGCAGACAGGAGTATCACCTGAACCAGATAAAAACGCAGAAAAGGATAAAGAGCAGGACAGCACCGAGGAAGATAAGTCCGATCAGCAGCGCCGCCGCAACGGCATTGAGTATCAGGCTCCAGGTCTCCCTGCCGGACAAAGGCGGCATATTTCTGTCGCCTATATCCATGGTCTGTGAGCTCCTGTGCTTATGCCCTGCACCTCTGAACCGGTCAGCAAAGCTTTTAACATGCCACGGCATGCCTTCGATATTCATGTCCGCTATTTTGGTCTCGCGGTCAAGGTCGTCATTCTTTTTGCTCATATATTTTAATTTTCATCTGCAACAGGGTAGACTTCACACTCGGCACCCGCCGGTGCGTCTTTCTCCATTGTATCAGCAACAGAGACTGCCAGCGGAGCAACATCATTATAGAGGTGACAGACAACAAAATGACCGGGCTCCATCTCTTTTTGCACAGGCACGACGGTCTTACACTGCGGCATGACATATGAACAGCGCGTGTGGAACTTACAGCCTGAAGGCGGATTGGCCGGAGACGGGATGTTGCCTTCGAGAATAATACGGTTCATCTTGGCATCGGGATCCGGAACCGGAATCGCGCTGAAAAGAGCTTTGGTATAAGGGTGCAGCGGATTGGCAAAGATATCCTTCTTTTCGCCGTATTCAACGAGATCGCCGAGATACATGACGCCGATGCTGTCGGATATATGCTCGACAACGGACAGGTCATGTGAGATGAAAAGGTATGTGAGGTTGAACTTCTTCTGAAGATCCATAAGCAGATTGATAATCTGCGCCTGGATGGATACATCGAGGGCGGACACAGGCTCATCGCACACAACAAATTCAGGATTTAGTGCAAGGGCGCGGGCAATACAGATTCTCTGGCGCTGACCGCCGGAGAACTCATGCGGGT
>DIEQ01000074.1 GCA_002418705.1 Mageeibacillus sp. UBA5770
TACCAACTGCTCCACTCCGCGATATTATATACTGCACCCCATACGATAGAATCATAGAGAATTGTATGGTGCTCGTGACCGGACTTGAACCGGTACGGGAATTACCCCGACGGATTTTAAGTCCGTTGNNCCGTTGCGTCTGCCGATTCCGCCACACGAGCTTGTTCTCCCGCTTAGGTGCTTAGCAATTGTAGCACGCCATTCTCTACATGTCAAACGGTAATTTGCATTTATTTTAAATCCGTTCGGTTAACTGTTTGTGGTCGATTGGTATTACTCTTTTATTATACAGGATTAGAATGGAATTAACCGGATTTACGTAAAGATTGCCTGCAGAATCGATATAATTTCGAATTATCTTTGTTTATATTGCGGTTTTTTCCAATTGGTTGTAACATTTATCTGTTGGAAAAATCGGATTAACTGAATATAGAATACTTTACGACTTTAATTATTGGAGGAGATGCAGCAAATGGATGAAAATAAAGCAGATGAAAAGGAAATTCTTCGCAGACGGGATCTCGAAGAAAAGCTCAATACGGATCAGCCTGAAGATTCAGACTCTTCAGTAAAGGAAGCGAGTTCTGTTTTTCAGTCGTTTGCCAATAAGTCGACAAGTGAAAAAAGAACTCTTTTTCATTCTGAAGATGATTCTCTCCCACACTTGGAAGTTAAGGAACCTGCATCAAACTCACTGTTTTCTTCAGATTCTGCCCCCGCTCAGAATAAGTCGCTGTTTGCTTATGACCGAAACATTTTTGACGAGAGTGACTTTGCTCCGGAAGATCAGATCGTAAGTACAAATAGCACGAGCAATCAGTATATTCCTCCGAGTCCGGTTCAGAACAATTCAGACTCGTCATTTAGTGACGGCGATAATTTCGAAAATGAGGACCCGGATGCTGCCTTCCCTTTGTTTTTGTCGTTTAAGGCTAATGATTCCATTAAGAATGTATCTGAAGGTGTCAGGGAGAAGTATCCGGCACCAGACGACAGCGCAGCCATGCAAAACGAAGAAATCAGCAGTTCTTCTGCGTTACCCGTAAACACGGAAAATCCTGTTCAGGTATCTGATATACCGTCTGAAGAATTTGATGATTACAGTAAAATGCTTGATGCATTGGATACACCGATTTTCAAACCTTACAGTCTACCGGCCGAAGATGACGAATATTATGATAATGGGCCGGTTTATGATATTCCCCAGGTTTTTGATGACCGTAATGCACGGGACAGCGTTGATAAAATCGACGACACTGATATGACGGATCCCGACGAGGCGTATTCTCCTGAATATGATCATGTTCCGGTCCGTTCTCAAGGTGTGCATCCGCAAATGAGCGGCGACCCGGATCCTGTCGTCCTTACAGCACGCCCAGGCACCCGTTATTCGGCCGCGCAGCAAATGGGTAATGTAACGCCCGCGCCGAAGCTCCGAACCCAGACAAGGCAGACAAGGGCCGCCAACCGGATGCCGCTGGTCATTGTACTATTCACTTTAGCCATTCTCGTTGCTTTGTTTTCAGTGTGGAGCTATTTTTCTGACGGCAACGGTCTATTCTCATTATTTGGTTCAAAAGCAAATACAAATGTAACGACTGCTGCTACAACTGCTGCTGCCGTTATAGAGACCGCTGCCGAAACGACTGCTGCAGC
Organism: Mageeibacillus sp. UBA5770; assembly: GCA_002418705.1. Next base: position 1,657 of record DIEQ01000074.1, read on the forward strand.
TGAAACTACAGCGGAAACTTCGCAAAAGCCAACACCCGTCCCAACAAGTACTCCGGCTCCGACTCAGGAAACAACAGCAGCCGAAACGACAGCTGCCGAGACAACGGCTGCTACAACGGCTGAGACGACGGCTTCAGGTCCTGCCATGATCCCATCGGGCTTTGCTACAACGATTTCCAATGGATCGGCCAGCGGTGACACAGCAAGTTTCGATATTAACTTCAAGAACTCAGGCGGTAATGATGTGTCTTTCTATGACGGAATTGAATACATCACTATTACATTCTCAACTTCAGGAGCGACAATCGTGGATGTAACAAGCGATGATTTTGTCTTTACAGCAAATCCGGATAAGAGAAATACTTTCATAGGTACACCGGTCAGTAAAGAAGTCGTTGCATTCAGAGACACAAGAACCGTCACTATCTCGGCAAAATCTGATGGAACATCAATCGGGAAATACACGATAAAATACTACGTTAAATGCTATAGCTGAAAATAACTGACTACTTGAAAAAGGGCTTCTGCATCCTGAACTTTAAAAAGTTCAGGATGCAGAAGCCCCTTTTTATAGTTAATGCATTAATTATTTTTCTATCTGCATACCGGATAGGAATGCATTAATAAATCCGTCCAGGTCTCCGTCCATAACACCGTCAACATCTACGACTTCATATCCGGTACGATGATCTTTAACCATAGTATACGGGCAGAAAACATAGGACCGGATCTGGCTTCCCCAGGCAATTTCCATCTGGTTGCCCTTCAAATCCTCAATCTTCTCCATATGCGCTGCCTGAGCGAGGGCAAAGAGCTTGGCTTTCATCATGTTCATTGCTGTTTCCTTATTCTGAACCTGTGAACGCTCTGACTGGCAGGATGTCACACATCCGGTCGGCAAATGTGTGAGACGTACGGCAGAGTCAGTTTTATTGATATGCTGTCCGCCCTTTCCGGATGCCCGGTATGTGTCAATCCGCAGATCTTCCATCTTGATTACAATATCAATCGAATCATCGAGTTCGGGAATAACTTCACAGGAAGCAAAAGAAGTGTGACGCCTTCCGGAAGAGTCGAACGGGGATATGCGCACAAGGCGGTGAACACCAATCTCAGAGCGCAGGAACCCATAAGCATTATCTCCGGAAATAAGAATCGAAGCACTCTTGATTCCGGCTTCATCACCATCAAGGAAATCAAGTTCTTTTACCTCGAAGTCATGCGCTTCCGCCCAGCGGTTATACATGCGGTAAAGCATGGACACCCAATCCTGAGCTTCCGTTCCGCCGGCACCGGCATGAAGAGTCAATATTGCGTTGTTTTTGTCATACTCCCCGGTGAGCAGAGTCTGAAGTCGCATATTTTCGAAATCATGGCGAAAACGTATTACACCCTGCTGAACTTCCGAAAGAATCTCCTGATCATCTACCTCATCACCAAGTTCGCAGAGAACAAGAAGGTCCTCCCGCTCTTTTTCAAGATTATGGAAGTGATCAACGCGCTTCTGCAGCTGACGCATGCGTGTCTGGGTATGCTGGGCTTTTTCGACATTACCCCAGAAATCCGGTTCCTGTGCGTGTGCCTCAAGCTCCGAAATCTCATCGTGCAGATTCTCAATATGAAGAGAGTCTTTTAGAAGGGCCAGAGGAGCCTCCATACCTTCAAGCTCAAGTCTATATGTATCAAATTCAATCATTATCAGTCATTCTCCTCATCTCTCAGATCCTTTACAAAATCAGACAACCGGCTTACTGCTTCCTTGATGTTCTCCATGGATGCGGCATAACTGATTCTCACATAACCTTCCCCACAGTCCCCGAAAGCTTTTCCCGGGACAATCGCAACTTTCTTTTCCTTTAAGAACCTCTCGCAAAATGCTTCTGAATCCAGTCCAAGTCCCTTGATGCTCGGAAAGGCGTAGAAAGCACCGAAAGGTTCGAAGCACTCTAGTCCTGCCAGACGTAAACCGTGAATAATAACCCTTCTTCTTCGGTTATATTCATCTCGCATCTCCGAAGTATCCCTGTCAGCATTCCTGGCAGCCTCGACAGCAGCAAACTGGGCGGTCGAAGGTGAACTCATAATACAATACTGGTGGATTTTGTTCATAGCAGCAATCAATCCCTCGGGACCGCAGGCAAAACCGATTCTCCAGCCAGTCATTGCAAAGGCCTTGGAAAAACCATTGACAATGATTGTCCTGTCATACATGGAAGGAAAAGTTGCAATCGAACAATGCGGCTCAGCAGAATATGACAGCTCGGCGTAAAGTTCATCCGAAAGAACAATTACATGCGGATGGCGGTCAAGAACCTCGACAATCGCAGCAAGTTCTTCTTTTGACATAGTTGCTCCGGTTGGATTATTGGGGTAACCAATCATAAGCAGCTTCGTCTTATCGGTAATCGCTGCTTCAAGATCTTGCGCTTTCAGTTTAAAGTCATTATTGGCAGAGGTTGTAATAATTACGGGAACTCCGCGCGCCATCACGACGGTTGCCTTATACGCAACGAAACATGGTTCAACAATAATCACTTCGTCGCCAGGATTAACGAGTGCGCGGACTGCAAGGTCAATGGCTTCGCTTCCGCCAACAGTTACAAGAATTTCAGTTTTGGGACTATAAGAAAGAGAAAAACGACGGGTCATATATTCATCAATTGCTTCTCTCAATTCAAGGTATCCCTGATTCGGTGAATAATGGGTGTATCCCTGCTCCAGCGAATAAATGCCTGCTTCACGGATACGCCACGGGGTAACAAAATCAGGTTCACCGATGGACAGTGAAATGACTTCACCTTTCATTTCGTTTGCAAGGTCAAAAAAACGCCGGATAGCTGACGGTGGAATAGCCTTTACCTGATCGGACAAATAATTATTCGGATTTTCCAACATACGTGTTCTCTCCTCTTCTCACCTAAGAATTCATTCATTCAAATATCAGGTGTTTTCAGAGGATAACCGCTTCGCGCCTGTCTATAGGCTTATCTTCGAAGACTACGCCGTTGCTCTTATATTTTTTAAGAATAAAGTGCGTTGCTGTAGAAACAACACCCTCGATAGGTGCAACTTTATTAGAAATGAATGAAGCTACTTCACGAAGTGTGGAGTCTTCTATGATAAGCATCAGGTCAAATCCGCCGGACATCAGGTAACAGGAAGTAACCTGAGGATAGCGATACAGGTGCTGGGCAATTCTGTCAAAGCCCTGATCCCTCTGGGGCATAAGTCTGACCTCAATCAGAGCCGTTACCGATTCGCGCTTGGTTTTTTCCCAGTTAACAACAGTGGTATATCCAAGAATGATATCATCATCATGGAGAGACTGAAGTTCCGCAGAGATCTCTTCCTCCGTTGCACCAAGCATAACAGCTAGTTCGGGCTGTGTCAGTCTTGCATTGTGTTCAATCAGTCGAAGAAGTTCATAGCGATCAATCATAATTTACCTCCAATGATAAAAATAATATTTACCAATCTATTTTCCGGTTATTGTATCACATATAAACAAAGCAGTTCAATGAAATGAAATACAATCATCCCGCACGATGAAGCAGAAAATTCAAAATTAATCCAGGAATCCCGATAAACCGCATGCTCTTACAAATCATCAAAGGATTTCATCGAGTTAATCCATTTTTTTGATATGAATCTCTTAATGCCGATTACAGCCTTTATTGCTTCATCAGACACAGTGAACAGATATACGACGGGAAGCGGCCATACGAATTTCCATCCGGCAAGAAAAGCCATTGGAATTGAAAACAGCCAGAGCGGAATGACTTCAGCGATAAATGCAAATCGTGTGTCTCCGCCTGCACGAAGTGCACCGAGAAGATTTTCAAGATTAAATGTCTTTATGGGAATCACTATCGCAAAAATCCTGATAAGAAGAATTCCATACTCCCTTGCCTGATCTGAAACATCAAAAAGCCCTGCAAGGTTTTTACTTTCAAGAAAAAGAACAATACCTATCAGCAAGCCAACCAGCGATCCGAGAATATTCGTACGTGCGGCATAGATATATGCATGGGAGTGACTGTCTTCACCAATTTTATGTCCGACAAGTGCAGCCGTGGCTGAGGCCATCCCCATCGTAAGTGCAAATGCAAGTCGGTCAATAGTCTGCAGGATATTATAGCCTGCAACGAAAGTAGTTCCCATTTTGGCAAAAAGTACTGTATATGATGATATTCCAAGAGACCATAAACCCTCATTAAGCAATACCGGAGCTGTTACACGCATTATTTCCTTTAAAAAAGAAGCGGTTAGAGCTCTGAAATCTCTTATGTGTACAGCAATCGGATATTTGCGAAGATAAACCATACCGATAATTAGAAACAGTTCGAGCGATCTGGCTATAAGTGTAGCTATCGCGGATCCTCTTACACCGAGTTTGGGGAAACCTGCCAGCCCGTAAATCAAAAGTGCATTCAGAACTGTATTTACGACGATCGAAACAGCAGAGACCCATAAGGGCAGTGCGGCCTTCTTCACACTTCGCAGCCCGCTGTAAAACACGTTTGAAATTGCTGCCAGCGGATAGCTGAAAGCAATGATCTTTAAAAAACTGGCGCCGAGCCCGATAACTTCCCTGTCATCAGTGAATACCTGCATAATTTGTCGGGGTATCAGTAAAGTAATAATCATAAAAAAAAGTGAAACGACAAATGCAGCCAAAACTCCGATGGCCATTGTCATACGCACACCGTTATAATCTTTTCGCCCCCAATATTGCGCAATAAAGATTGCTATTCCGGAACCGACCCCGAACATAAATACAACCATCAGGAAAAAGACGGCATTTGCAATTCCGACTGCAGCAAGCGCTGAATCACCAAGTCTGCCGACCATAACACTGTCGACAAGATTAAGTCCAGAACTGAAAAGATTCTGAAGTGCAACCGGCAGTCCGATTGTCAGGAGTACCGACCAGTAAATACGATCGTGAATCAAGTCATGTATGACTCCTGAACGTGAATTATGCGAATGGATGGGCTGATTCATAAGTGCTCCTTTATGTTATCGACAGACAACGCGGAGAAATGAATCCATCCGAATCATCTATGTTATATGCAGCAGGCCCTGCCTGATAAGTTCGTCCCTGTCTTCTCTTGAAAGATCACAGGATCCAAGAGGCCTGCCTAAATGAAATATTCCATGAAAATCACTGCCTGCTGTCCTAAAAAGTCCATATTTATCTGATATTTGACGTATAAGTGACTTATCAGCCTCTGTGTGTACCGGGTGCGAGTATTCGATGCCCTTGAGCCCCGATTTGACCAGTGACGGTACAGAATCATAATTCTTTTGCTGCCCGGGATGTGCAAGTACAGCATATCCGTTATCTGCACGAATCGCAGCTACAACATCCTGAGCAGAAACATACTCGATATCGTAAAAACAATCGCCGCCTCTGCGAAAATGCTGTCTGTAGAAATCACCCATGATGTCATCAATAAGTCCCTTACCGTGCATTGTACTTAAAATGTGATGCTTGAATATCTGATCACCTTTGCAATTAGCCTGAACTTCACTAAAGGTAATCGGATACCCTTGCTTATGAAGAATTGAGATCTGATATCGGCTCGATTCATTTCTTCTCGCCTGCATTGTTTTGCATATGGGGAGAAGGTTAATGGGTACAAAAGGCTCACATCCTGGCCAGTAACCAAGAATGTGAGCCTTTTTACCTGTGTCATAGTCTCTTGCAGAGACTTCGGTACCCCTGATAAGGGAAATACCGAGTTCTTCTGCCTGGATAAAGGCATCCATTCCGCTTTGTGATAACCAATGCGTCGTGTCATGATCTGTCAGAGCCAGATCACGGATGCCAAGTGCATGAGCTAATGCAAATATCTCTTCCGGTGCAAATGAGCCGTCCGAGTATTCCGTGTGAACATGAAGATCCAACAAGGCAGATTTCTCTGTACTGTTATCATTTCGGTAATCATTCACTGCGGTTTGTATAAGTCATACTCCTATCTGTTCGTGTTTTAAAGAAGCAAGCTCGAATTAAATACGGGCTACGCCGCTCTTTCTGGCAGCTTCGCTGACAGCAGCAGCAACAGCTTTACCAACACGAGGGTCGAAAGCATCCGGAATAACATATTCAGGTTTCAGTTCTTCAGCACTTACAAGGTCCGCAATTGCATAAGCAGCAGCAAGCTTCATCTCGTCGTTGATATCGCTGGCGCGAACATCAAGAGCACCGCGGAAGATGCCGGGGAATGCAAGAACGTTGTTGACCTGGTTGGGGTAATCAGAACGGCCTGTTGCCATAACAGCAACACCGGCCTTGTGTGCGATTTCAGGCAGAATCTCAGGTGTCGGATTTGCACAGGCAAATACGATCGGATCCTTGGCCATGGATCTTACCATTTCTTCTGTAAGAACGCCGGGAGCAGATACACCGATGAATACGTCGGCTCCGACGATAACATCCTTGAGGCCGCCCTTCTTCATCTTGCGGTTGGTTACAGAGGCAATTTCAGCTTTAGCTTCGTTTAAGTTGTCACGGCCTTCCCAGATTGCGCCTGTTCTGTCGCAGAGAACAACATCTGACAGACCGCAGGAAATCAGAAGGTTGGTGATGGCAGTAGCTGCAGCACCGGCACCGTTAACAACAACTGCAACGTCAGAGAGCTTCTTGTCAACGATACGCAGAGCGTTGATCATACCGGCCAGAGTTACGACCGCAGTACCATGCTGGTCATCATGGAAAATCGGAATATCACAGATGGCTTTCAGGCGCTTCTCAATTTCGAAGCAGCGGGGAGCCGAGATATCCTCGAGGTTAACACCGCCGAAAGATCCGGCAAGAAGGGCAACCGTATTTACAATGTCATCGACATTCTTTGAACGGATGCATAGAGGGAACGCATCAACGTCTCCGAAGGCCTTGAAAAGTGCGCACTTTCCTTCCATAACGGGCATGCCGGCTTCAGGTCCGATATCGCCGAGACCTAATACAGCAGTACCATCAGTAACAACTGCAACAAGGTTATGACGGCGTGTATATAAATATGAGAGGTCTACATTCTCAGAAATCTCGAGGCATGGCTCAGCTACGCCGGGAGTATATGCGATTGACAATTCCTTTTTAGTTCCAACAGGAGCACGGGCGATAACTTCAATCTTGCCCTGCCATTCAATGTGCTTCTTGATTGCTTCACTTTTTTCTTCCATATCAGAATCCTCCAGTAAATTTTTTTTATGTCATTTCGAACAAACTTATAATAGAGGTGTTTGCCCTAAAATACAACTATTTTTTAGCTAATGATTATTCTTGTTTTGAGGGTGAAAGACATATCAGGCTTACAAATATCGATTTTTGAACGAACTCCCTTTAATTAATGAATCAGAAAATCAGTATTAATGACTCATTGTTTTTTAATCGGATGAATCCGGATCCGGTCATATACTATTCCATTCATTCTTCCGAGTGCAATAACGAAAAATGCCGTACAGAAACCATTGAGGAAAACACCTGCACTCGAACCTACAGGAAGAAACTGATAAAACATAAGTTCCGCAACCTGATAAATGCAGAACAGTGTCAGCAAATTCCAGAAAATAGCGAACTTTATTCCTCTGGTAAATCGGTAACTATACGAAATCGCATCAATCGGGTTCTTCTTTTCAAGTGAAATGAGAACCGGAGAAAAATACAAAGCCGGTATAATGAACAGCCATATGAGCGGAACGATTGAAGTCACAACGATGCCGGGTATCGTTACAAGCAGGAAGAAACCAAGAAGAATCGGCAGGCGCATAAAAAATGCAGCAATGCTTTTACCGATTCCCTGCCCGCTTTTCTCACCAATATATATTCTCGAATACAAAATGGAAATCAATAGATATATCATTATAATCGAGAAGACAAAAAAGATATAAATCACGTTTGCCTGTGTAATCACAGGCAATACAATAGAATCAGCAGCTTCCAAAGCAGACCCGCTGAACTCCTGTGCCCACTCTTCCAGTCTGGAAATATCAGAATCTCCCATTGGCCAGATATTTGAGCAGACAGAAATCGCAAAAACAAGAAGAAACAGGCACCTTGATGCCCATCTCTTCTCGAGGCGATCTATCTTTAATGATTCGATCAGTATTCCAGCAAAAAACATAATTATTTTGTTTCTTCTGCTGAAATAGTGAGATCCGTGCAAACCTTACCGTTGATTATATGTTCGGCAATAATTCTCTTAGCCTTGTTGGCATCCATCTTGACATAGGTAACCTTTGCTCCTTCGGCATCAAGAACTTCAACAATCGGCTCAAGTCTGCAAAGTCCCAGACAGCCGGTCATTGTAACGGATACATCAGAAATGCCTCTTGTCTTGAGTTCTTCAACAAGGGTAGCCATAACAGGTCTTGCACCGGCAGCAATACCGCAGGTCGCCATACCGACAACGATACGTTTACCTGATTCGCTCCTGGCTGACATGTCCAATTGTGCCTTCTTTTTGATCTGCTCAAGGTCGGATAATGATTTCATGTTAAATACCTCCTAGAATGTATTGCTGCTGTTCCTGTATATAGTCACGTACGAAAACGTAGACATCCGGTTCTGACAAGGGAACATCCCCTAGTCGTTCTCTGAGATCAACCGTATCAAGACAAGATTCCTCTCCCTGCCCGTTGGCGAATGTAATTGCAAAGTCACGGTCCGAATAGGAACTGATTAGTCCTGATAAAGTCTCGCCTGTATTACCCAAGGGAATGCGGTCTATTGAAGAAATACCAAAAGTTGCTGTAACAGTTGTCCCCACGCCAAGTGCTGACTCAATAACAAGCTGCCCGCCTGTAATCTCGCAGGCTTCTTTAATCAGTGAAAGTCCAAGTCCGACCCTCCTGGTTGTACGGGTAGTAGAAAACGGATCGGTGACGCGCTCCAGGAAATCAGGTGACATCCCTCTGCCGTCATCCTTAATACAGATGGTCAGCAAATCGTTAACAGAATCTGCCTCAATTCGGACTTCCATGCGGGAAGCTCCGGCCGAAACCGAATTTGTCATAATATCAAGCAGATGCAGGGATAAATCACGCAAATTGTGTACCTGTCCCGTCGCCCGCATGACGGAAGCTTTCCATTCCCGGATCATTTTTACATAGGATCCGTTATTTCTGCTGTTAACCTGGTCATTATATCACTTGAAAGACTTTTCCCGCAACGCTTGGACAACATGTGATGCATCAAATATATCCGGGATTATACCAGGCAGTTCAATTGTCATACCGGGATCCGCAATGTCACACAGGCGATGCGCATCCGAACTCTGTAAAAAATTATACGACTCGAGTCCCGGATGTTCTGATAAAAACTGATACCGGTCACATTTCATTGAAAGCTCCAAGGTTCTTCCAATGAAATCTTCCGGTATGCAGCCAAGACTTTCCAGCATACTATATGAATTCCTGTCAATATGGGCGGGAACCATATAACCGCCTGCTTCCCAGACATCTTTTTCGATCTGATTTGAACTCAGGTCAACGGCCGTCAGAAGGAGATCAGATACCGTTCCTGATATTTCATCCCGGTCATCAAACAGATACTGCTGTCCAAAAATATCAGGACGATTCGGAATATGGAACCGATGGGATGACAGGTAAGCTTCAAAGGATTCAGCGGAATCGGCGTCAGGAAAGTAGGCTAAAAGATGAAATCCTTCCGCGCATTCGATCTCCATACCAGCTAAAATGACTGGAACACAATGGTTTTCACGGCGAAGAAGCTCGGCAGCCGCATATGCGCTGCGTACATTTCCTGCGCTCATATGATCTGTGATGGCAATCAGATTCAAGCCGTTCAGACATGCCATACCGACAATATTTCCCGGTGTCATGTCATTTTCAGCACAAGGTGATAAAGCCGAATGAATGTGAAGATCATAGGAGATTCTCATATTCTTATCCTTCAGCGATTCTTCAGTGCTTCGGAAAGTTTGGCGGCGGCTTCAAAAGTTGACTCCACGGCCATACAAATGCAGATATTCTCTTCCCTGGCTTTGGCAAGAACGTCCTCATTCATCGAAACGCTTTCTGTCAGAACAATACAGGGACATCCGGAAAGGGCTGCGACGGCAATAACATTGATGCTGTTTAAGATTGTAAACCAGCATGAAACGTCATCAAGCCGTGACATCGCCCAACTCAGCATGTCGCAGCAGTAACCATTCGATATCTGCCGGTCTTCATAAACATCCGTAAGTACTGTCAGATTCAGGTCCGGGATAAGGTTTGAAAGCAAGTATGGCATCTGCATGTTCGTTCCCCTTATGTGTTCATTTAAGTCAGATCAAAGATCAAGTATATTGATTTCTCTTGCGACTCTGCGTATATGTTCCTTTAGCTTAATGATGCAGTCTGTCTCAAGTGCATTCCCCTGTACTATATCTTCAGCAAGTGCAGCGCATGTAGGTGCACCGCAGGCACCGCAGTCAAGACCCGGCAGAGTAGCAAGAATCTGCTCCATCTGGTCATATTTACCAAGCGCTGTCTCAATATTTTCATCAAGTCTCATGGCGTTATTCTCTGAAAGCGGAACATCCCATACGTGCGGGTCCATTTTGTCAGGTCTCATAAATGACTCCGGGGACGTCTCCTGCTCTTCTTTGGTGGTACGAACAAAGCTGCGCATCCGGGCCTGGGCAGAAAACGGATTGCAAACCACAAGGGGACCGCCGATGCATCCGCCGAAGCAGCATGACGGTTCAACAAACTCAATGTCGGGAAGATGCTCGTTCTCGATTTCTTCTAAAATAGAGATGACATTATGGATTCCGTCAACAGCCATATATTTTTCTGTATCAAGGGTTGCAGCTTCTCCTCCTGCAGATGCCCACTGGACACCATCAGCAACTGCGAGGCTTTCAAGAGACGGCGGTTTAATGATTCCAGGCGCAATTGACAGTGATTTTTCAAGCATATTAAGTAAAAGCGGATATACCTCGTTGATGCCTAATACATAATTAACTTCGGACTTCATGTGTCCGAGAGGATTGAGCGTAGCTGATCGCTTTGAAGGGCAGGGTGACAGAAAATAAATTCGTATATTTTCGGGATCAAGTCCGGTTTTTGCAGAAATATCGGCACGGGCATACCTTGCGGTAATCTCCATCGGAGCATCAAGGGGAACCAGATGTGGAATCAATGCTTTATACTTCATTTGAATCAGGCGCACCACTACCGGGCAAGCGGAAGATATTAGCGGAAAGAGGGATTCGGCCTCTTCTTTATTGAGTGTTTCTGCAAGTTTGCGCTTTTCGGCAAGAATCTCTTTCGTTCTCTCCGATGAGGCGGCAGCACCAAGCGCCACTTCATATACATAATCGAAACCGATAGAATACATGGCACGAATTATCATAGCCCGAGTAGCGGGAGGTCCAAACTGAGCATAAAGTGATGGAGGAATCAGAGCGACGAAGGGATGATCATCGTGCGGGGCAGCAAGATCAGGAAACGGGTCTGTTACTGCTCCTTTGGCATGATGAGGGCAAATTCGAATACACTCACCGCAATCAATGCAGCGGGCCTCATCTATGACGGCTTTCCCGTCACGCACTCGAATGGCTTCAGTAGGACAGCCTTTGATACAATTTGTGCAGCCAACACACAGTTCCCGGTTCAATGCAACGCTATGTAATTTCCCCACAACTAATATTCCTCATCCATCAGAATTTGATGTAAAGTGTAACTTTAGTACCTTCTCCGACTTTTGTTTCTATTTCCAGCCCGTCCGCATGTTTCTTCATATTGGGAAGTCCCATTCCGGCGCCGAACCCCATTTCCCTGGCTGTGTCGGGAGCGGTCGAAAACCCTTCCTTCATTGCCTGCTCAATATCCGGGATTCCGGGTCCATTGTCAATTATTTCAATTTTAACCGATTCAGGGTAAATCGATACCACCGCAATACCGCCGTGAGCATGAATGACAGCATTAATTTCTGCCTCATACATGGCGATTGCTGCACGCTTAATAGATGCAGGGTTGACGCCAAGACGTGTCAGAGCCTTTTTCATGTTACTGGAAGCTTCGCCTGCATGCGTGAAGTCATTATCCTGAATTGGATATTCGCGAATTAAAGGTTCTATGATGGCTCCCCCTTCCCGCGAACACCTGCCTCATGAAGAAGACCGCAGCTGGTAAACATAGGGAAAGGTGTCGAAAGAAGTGCTATTCCCTTTTCTTCTGCCAAATCACACATCATCTGGTCCGGAACTTTACCGCGGACAAAAAGAACAACACGTACATCCATCATCTCAGCCGTACGTACGGTCTGCGGATTCACAAGACCCGTCAGCATCATCTGATTTGATTCACAGGAAAATGCCATTACGTCACTCATCAGATCCGAGCCGCAGGCAACCTGAATATCAAGATCCATATCCTCGATCGGAACGATGACTTTAGCTTTCAGCAATTCAGCACAATCATACAGTTTCATGTGAACCTCCCAAAATGACCCGAATATTTCTTCGTACAGTGTAAGTTTTCTCTTTATTATATAGCCCCGAAATCAAGACGGCAAATGGTATAATAAAAATAATTTATTTCGACAGAGAAAGGTACGTAATTTATGACTATTTTTAATGTTAATCCTGAATTACTCTATTCACTGCCGGTTGAAACTCACACTGCCGAGGAACTGATTCGTATTCTCAGCAGCCATCCCGAAATCCGGTTTGTATCTTTTGTTGGAATAGACTTAGCCGGAAATGATACGGATGAGAAGATTCCCATGTCTCTTTTTCTAGATAACATTGAAGCATACATCAGCGGATTTATGGTACAGACCGACGGCTCTTCCGTCGTTCTTCCCGGTATCGCAGCCTTAAATGACGGACGCGTGGATTTTGAGGCTGATCGTAATGTTCTCTGGTTTGTTGATTATAATTACGAACATATTGATACATTTACCGGAAAGCCTGTGGGTACTCTGCGAATTCCCTCTTTCCTGATTCATAACGACCTGCAGGTATGTTCAAGGTCCATTCTCAGACGTTCAGTAGACCGGTTTACCGGCGAGATATACCATATTCTGGAAAAACACCCCTCTCTGTGCAATGATCTTGGCATCAAATTAGACAACATTGATCATATCGAAGTACTGGCAGCAACCGAACTCGAATTCTGGGTCAGTTCCCCCGATGAAAGAATCAGCGCTGACCGGCTCACTATTTCAGAAAATTTGAAGGAACAGTATTGGAAAAGGACAAAAGGAGTCGTTCGTACGGCACTCGAAAAAGTAATGATTCTGCTGGATATGTATGGTTTTGCCCCGGAAATGGCTCATAAAGAAGTAGGCGGAGTCAAGGCGCACTTGTCGGGTAAAGGCGATCTTCTTCACATCATGGAGCAGCTCGAGGTGGACTGGCAGTTTGCACCTGCGGCACAGGCTGCTGACTATGAGCTTTTTGCCCGGATTTTTATTAAAGAAGTTTTCAGGATGCATGGTCTGGATGTGAGTTTCTCAGCAAAACCACTTACCGGAGTTATCGGCAGCGGAGAACACACTCATATGAACGCCATAGTCTTCCTTAAAGACGGAAGCATGGTGAACCTTTTATCTCCAAAGGATACGAAATCCAGTTACCTGGGTATTATCGGATGGGGTGCTTTGTTTGGCTTTATGAAGCACTATTCAATTATCAGCCCGTTTATTTCGGTAACAAATGACAGCTTCCGAAGACTGCAGCCGGGATTTGAAGCACCGACTCATATCGTCGCTTCCCTTGGTAAAGATATTGATACTCCGTCACGCAACCGTACGGTTCTTCTGGGTCTGATCCGTAATTTTGAAGATCCGTCCCGGACACGTTTTGAAGTAAGATCCCCAAATCCGCATACCAACACGTACCTTTGTCTCGGTGCTGTTTTTCAGTGCATGCTTGATGGAATAGAATATGCCACATCTTCCGGAAAATCCGAAAAGGAACTCGAAAATGAATTCTGTAAGGGATATGACGAACCTGCTGATTACCTTCGGAAAGACCGGATATACCGATCTGAAGACGACGTATTTGTTTCTTACTCGGCTAAAGAAAGAGACCGCCTTTTCGGACGTCCGCCAGCAACTGTATATGAATCACTTCGAACCCTTTTGCATGATGATCATCTGATGACCGTCCTATGCGCCGGCGATGTGTTCAGCGACGCTCTTCTGGCATCATATGCACGTGCCATGCTGGAGACATGGCAGAAAGAATTATCTGAACGAATAATCCCGGAAAATCTGACTCAAATCAGGGATCTGGTTGCCTACCACAATCCTGCAAATTCCTATGACGAGGCCATGTGGAAGGAAATCAACAAGATCCGAAATCGCCTGGCCAAAGATACACAGGACTATGTGTCGCTTTTTACCGAAATCCGAATGGCAATAGACGCAAGGAATCTGCGCGAACTGTCAAGACTACAGCAGTCGATGACCGCCCAGCAATCAGAGCTCATGACAAGATATTCCGAATACTGTCAAAATCAGATATGAAAAGATCATGCCTCCCGCGCTCGGTCAGGTCACGATTAAAGGATGATGCCTCTCTCGCTCGGTCAGTCCTCGGATCGCTTTGCGATCCTGCGGAATCTACGAGAGAGGCATCATCCTTTCATTTGTTTGACGTCCTGCGGACGCTTAGGAAAAACTTAAATCATATCACTTTAAAATGAAACTATAAAAGATCATGATTCCCGCTCGGTCAGTCCTTGGATCGCAAGGCGATCCGAAGAATCTACGAGAGAGGCATGATCTTTTCATTTGTATGGCGTCCTTCGGACGCCTAGGAAAACCTAGTCTGGATCGCCTAATTTTAAACACCTTAGCGTCCGAAGGACGCTCTATGAAGGCAGGAATAATGCTTCTCGAATAGATTCCGCAGGATCGCGTTGCGATCCGAGGACCTGACCGAGTGAGAGAAGCATTATTCCTGCCCCTTAATATATCCGGATTCGACTTATAAAGCCCGGAATCTTCTGAATCGCTTTTTCAAGGGCGCCTTCCGTTAGCAGTCCGTCCATGCCGACAATATAGGCAGCTTCATTCTCGACTACGCCGTCGATGCGTTCATAAAGGACTCCGGGAAGCGCTGAATCGATCATGGAGTCTGTAGTATCCTGACTGACTCTGAGAAGCGCTTTTACAAGAGAGTTTTCGTGTGAACCAAAAATCGGCTTGTCGGAATAATACCATGTGGTAATGTGAGCAGACCTGTCATGATGCAGCGCGGCATCAAGAATGTCACCGACAACTGCAGAAGCGGTCGCAAGCTTTCCTGCTCCCTGGCCGTAAAACATGACATCTCCGATGGCATTTCCTCTGACCATGATGGCATTGAATACACCGCTCGCAACTGCAAGCGGATCATCGGACGGTACAATGTGCGGTGCAACAATAGCACTGTTATCTTTGCCTTCCGGATGAAGCAATATGGCAAGGAGTTTAATTTTGCTGTTCAGGTAACGTGCATAGGAAATGTCTTCCTGTGTTACAGCGGATATGCCCTCAGTGTGGATAAGCGTTGAATCTACATAGGCTCCGTTAAGGACGATACTGCCAAGTATGGATATTTTACGGCCGGCATCGACACCCTCAATATCAGAACTTGGATTCTGTTCTGCATAGCCTTTGGCCTGTGCTTCGGACAATGCGGTATGAAAGTCTGCCCCGCTCTCCGTCATCTGTGTCAGAATATAGTTTGTAGTACCGTTGATTATACCGGCAACCTTTGAAATACGGTTAGCCGCAAGGCAGCGGTGCAAAGGTCGAATAATCGGTATTCCTCCGCCGACGGATGCTTCGAAAAGATAAATACAATGATGTTTGCGGGCAAGCTGCATCAGCTCGACGCCGTGCTTCGATACAAGTTCCTTATTGGATGTAACAACTGACTTACCGGCCAAAAGGGCACGCTTCGTAAATTCATATGCAATACCGGCACCTCCTATGGTCTCTGCAACCACAGAAATTTCAGCGTCATCAAAAACATCAGTGGCTTCTTTTGTAAAAAGTGATTCGAAAGGACTCCCGGGGAAATCTCTGACATCAAGAATTTTCTTCACCCGAATCGCCTCACCGA
This sequence comes from Mageeibacillus sp. UBA5770, assembly GCA_002418705.1. Next base: position 17,730 of record DIEQ01000074.1, read on the forward strand.
GGTGTTTTTCGAGCTGACGTTCGTTCATGGCTATTACTTCTGCAACACCGGAACCAACGACCCCAAAGCCTAAAATAGCTACACTTATCATATAAATACCTCCCCAAAATCACAGCTGTCAAATATAACTATTCACGTGCGAGTATCCGGCAGGACCGAACACCTGGAATTTTACCGACATCGGCAAGAAGCAGATCAATCGACTTAACCATAAGATCTGTCTCCATGGAAATAGAGACATCGGCCAGTCCGTTGATCGGAATATTCTGATTAATGGTAAGTATATTTCCCTTTGCAAATGCAATACATTGTATGATTCCTGATAGAATCCCGGGGAAATTCTCCACAGCAATAATCAGCGTCACCAGCTTCCCCTTACTTGTCTCGTAAAAGGGCATTACTGAATCCTTATATTTGTAGTAGGCGCTGCGTGAGAGCCCCACGCGCTGAACAGCCTCATTGACGGACCGGGATTTACCGGAGTTCAACAGGCGCTTCACTTCCATAACTTTTACAAAAACTTCCGGCAAAACGGATGCCTTAACCAGAAAGTAATCGTTACTCTGAGCCATTTTCTGCCTCCACAAATCTTTCAGAAAAAAAACACCTGTCTCTGTTTATAAGAGAAAGTGTCCTCAGCGGACAAACAACTGTTCCTAGCTGAAACTATACCATGTGTCGCGAAGTTGCGCAAGCATAGCTCGAAGAGCTTTTCCCCGGTGGCTGATTTTATGTTTTTCTTCCGGTGAAAGCTGAGCGGCCGTGACCCCTTTTTCAGGCAGAAAGAATACCGGATCGTAACCAAATCCGTTCTCCCCTGCTGCCTTATCGTAAAGAATACCGTCCATACTTTCCTGTACGGTAAAGGAACTACCGTCGGGTCGGACAACGGCAATTGCACAGATAAAGTGTGCGGTCCTCTGTTCTTTGGGAACATCTGAAAGAAGATCCCAAAGTGCCTGGATTTTCTCAGGATATGTGGAATCTTTTCCGTGGAATCGGGCGGAATAGATTCCCGGTGCACCGCCTAAGGCATCGATCGCCAGTCCGGAATCATCCGCCATGACAAAGCCGCCGATCCTTTTATGGACTTCTATCGCCTTTTTGAGTGCATTTTCACGGAACGTCTCGCCGTCCTCTTCTACGTCATCATCACAGCCGGCTTCCGTCATAGTAATTATTTGAAAAGGAAGTTCCTTCAGGATTTCCCGAATCTCCAATACCTTATCCTTATTTTTTGTTGCGACAACAAAGGGTATATCTATTTTAGATGAATTCATTTTACCGCTCCTTGAATGATATCTATAAGTTCGCCTAAATGAAGCCTATTGCAAACGCCACGCCTTGGGATAAAGGTTTTTAATTGTACTGCCATTGCTTTTACCCCAGCCGATGGGATAACCGTCGACAAGCAGAAGAATATATGCATTATTTTTCAGAGAACCTGCTTCATCATCTGACAGGAGAACTGTTTCACCGCGCAGATAACGGGTAAGGCGCTGATCTTCGCGTGACAGTGAATAGACATGCCCGGCCTTGATCTGTTCCTTTGAAAGAGCCAGTGCCAGAGCATGCGACGGAGTGAAAACCCATCCTTTCGGCATCGAACGGACTTCGCCGGGAAAAGCCCCCATCTTTACAACTTTCAGGCCGTCAAACAAGGACGCAGAAATCGGCATCAGATGAATTTTCTCCCCCTGGAGAACAAACTGTTCATTCACTTTCCTGAAATAATCAACATAGGCATCCTCAGTCAGAATATCTCTGGCAAAGGCCAGAAGACATTCTTTGGCTGTCCGTGAAGAATAAAGTGTGGACGGATCCTGACGGATGACTTTGCGGCTGATATGTCCATTCTCAAAAACGGCAGCATCAGCCGACTTTTTCATGTGAATACAGAAATGTCCGTCTCCCAGGCCTGACTGTGGCCATATCCGCATGGCACCTTCAAAATAAGCCCCTTTTGAAAAGGAAACACCTTTGATTTCGGGATGGGCGACGACTTCGTATTCAGGATATGTCGAAAGAAACCAGTCAATCATATCTTCGTTTTCACTTGTTCCGAAAGTGCATGTCGAATATACAAGATGGCCGCCGGGAGCAAGCATACCGTGGGCTGACTCCAGTATTTCACGCTGCATGATTTCGCAGGATGCAGGACCGAACCGTTCCCAGCTTTTCACTGCATTTCTGTCCCGGCGGAACATGCCCTCGCCCGAACACGGTGCATCAATCAGAATTCTGTCGAAATAGGATGCAAACCGCAGCCGGAGTCCCTGTGGATTTGAGTTTGTTATGACAACATTCTCGATGCCGAAGAGTTCAATATTGCGCAAGAGCGCACGGGACCTCTCCTCAGAAATCTCATTGGCAACAAGAATTCCTTCGCCGCGAAGATCGGCGCCGATTCTTGTGGCCTTTCCGCCCGGTGCTGCACAGAGGTCAAGAACCTTATCCCCCGGCTGTGTTCCCAGAACTTCAGCGGGAAGCATTGCGCTCGGTTCCTGTATGTAGTACACACCTGCATGATAATAAGAATCTTTCCCCGAGGAAAAATCAGAAACATAGTATCCGTCCGGGCACCAGCTGACTGGATGTGCTTCTGCGCCAAGCGCAGCAAGCAGTGATTCTTTATCTTCTTTCTTTACCTTGAGACGGTTAAACCGAAGTCCCCGGAGGGGCTTATCGTCGAAGCTGGTAAAAAAGGCATCCGGATCAATTTCCGGATGCTCCTTTAAGTATTCAGACATGCGCAATAAAAACGCTTCAGGCAGCTTCATAGATTCAGGTAGTCGCAGGCCCTGTATGCGACGCGCTTCAATACATCCTTCTCAAACGGGGATGCAAGTCCCGCTTTTTCCAGAAGCTCAAGGAATGTTCCGTTGCCGCCCTCCATACAGAGCTGGTCGTACACGCGAAGCGCCTTTTTAGGATTGGTGCGCGACATGTCCCATATCTGCAGGGCTACAATCTGTGCCAGGCAATAGTCAATATAGTAGAAAGGGCTTGTGAAGATGTGACTCTTCTTCTGCCACGCCCCTCCCTTTTCATAAAAATCAATTCCGTCATAATCAAGAAAAGGCTGATATTTCTGCTCAAGCAGATGCCAGACGGCATGCCGTTCATCGGGTGACAGAGCCGGATTCTCATATACACAGTGCTGGAATTCGTCGACCATACATCCGTATGGCAGAAACAGCAGTGACTGCGTCATATGAAGCTGTCTGAAGGCATCTGCCTTATCACCGAAAAATAATTCAAGATGAGGATATGACAGGTATTCCATGGCCGTCGAATGAATTTCACAGGTCTCGAGTGTCGGTGAAAGACATTCAACAAACGGGGAGCTGTCAACACTTCGTATGGCGGCATATGCATGGCCGGCCTCATGGATCAGGGTTGAAACATCATCGGAAAGGCCGTTTGCGTTCATGAAAATAAATGGGATTCCATAGTCAAGCAGCGTCTCGCAGTAACCGCCCGTCGACTTGGCCTTGCGTGCGTCCAAATCGGTAAATCCGTGCGCCTCAAGAACATCATAAAAACTCGGGTCCTTCTCAAATATTCTCTGAAACATCTGGGAAGCAGCGGCAGGAAGCTCATCGATACTGATGGTCGGCATCGGATTGCCTGCAGCAAAAAGGTTCGGAAGATCGTAATACTTAAGCTCTTCCACTCCGAGACGCTCTTTTTGCAGGCGACGGATCTCAACGGTCACGGGGACAATATACTGCACAACAAAATCGCGGAAGCTTTCCACCATCTGCGGTGTATAGTCATAACGCTCCATCCGTTTGTATCCGAGCGAAACATAATTCTGATAAGTCAGTTTTTGTGCGATACCCGTTCGAAGAGTGACCATCTCATCATAAATCCTGTCAAAATCTGCTTTGTTGGTATCATAAAACTCCGTAATAACCTGCTGCGCTCTTCTTCGGACATCCCGGTCTGTGGATTCCGCAAACGGATACATCATGGAAAGTGAATATTCCGTACCGTCAAAATGAATGAGTGCCTCAGACAAAATCTGGCTGTATTCGTTCTCAAGCGCATTTTCACGGGCGAGTTCCGGAATAACTTCGCTTGATATTGTCTCTTTTCGGTTCTGTGCTTTCCGGAAAATCATTGTACCAAGGCGCTCCTTAAGCTCTACCGAAATGGTAGAGCTTAACAGAAGTGAATACAGTCCTGAGGAGAGTTCCGACACAATTGCTTGTGCCTCATCATAAAATGACAGTTCTTCAAGATAAAAAGGATCTGCCGTATCAAGATCGTGCCGAATTTGGCATATGGCTGCATTCGTCAAAAACCGGCTCAGTTCCTTTTGAAATTCTGCGAGGGCGGTTTCAACAACGGGCGTTGTATGGGCTGTCATGATTCGAAGACGGACTCGCAGAACACATTCACGAAAATTCTCAATGGACGGTCTCTCATATATTAGTTCTTTAAAATCTGGCATATCCATAAACGTTCACATCCATTTCCCTGCAGGCATCACATGCGCTCAACTACTTCAATGCCAAGCAGATTGGTTCCGATAGAAATTGCTGTACAGACAGCCTCGCACAACGCCAGGCGTGCACTGCGCTGTGCTTCATCCGTCCCGGACAAAATGGAAGAATTATTGTAAAAACGGTTAAACGCGCGGGCTGTCTGGCTTGTCTGGCGGGCTATCATAAATGGTTCATTACTATTCTGTGCCTTTTTTATGGCTTCCGGGAAATCGCAGATCAGGCGTGATACTTCATATTCGTCCTCTGAGGATAGCAGGGACAGCGAATCATCACCGGCCTGTGCAGGCTTAATACCCTGCTCGGCAGCTTTTCTCAATATGGAGCGTGTTCTCGCATAGGTATAGATAAGATACGCGGCCGTATCGCCTTCAAAGTCCAGCATCTCTTCCCATGAAAACACAATATCGCGCTCACGGCCTGACTTAACGTATGTGTATATGACTGAACCGATTCCGACTTTGACGGAAATATCTTTAATTTCGTCTTCTGACATCTGTGTGTTTCTCGAAAGGGAATTTGCCTTGATGATCTCATATGTTTTGGCAATGCTCTCGTTGAGCAGATCCTCAAGGACAACAATATTGCCTTCGCGGGTAGAGAACTTCATATCGGCAAATTTAACGAGTCCAAATCCTACATGCACACAATCTTTCGCACATTCGTACCCGGCCTTGTCAAGAACGGAAAAAACCTGCTTAAAATGGAGTGCCTGCGGGGAACCGACAACGTATATATTTTTATGGAAATGATACGTCTCCCAGCGGTACAGGACAGATGCGATATCACGGGAAGCATAGATGGTTGTTCCGTCGGATTTCAGGATAATGCACGGCGGAGCCTTGTACTCATCCAGCATGACGACTTTCGCACCCTCACTGTCGATGAGGAGTCCTTTTTCTGTAAGCATGTCTACGACGGCAGGAATCCGGTCACTGTAGAAACTTTCACCGTTGTAGTTGTCAAAGGATACACCCATGCGGTCATAAATGATTGCAAACTCTTTGAGTGACAGCTCGCGGAATTCTGACCACAGTGCGGTCTCTTCTTCTGCCCCTGCCTCCAGACGTTTGAAATTATCCCGCGCATCCTGTGTAAGTTCAGGATGGAGCTTCTCTTCTTCATGGAATTTTACATAAATACGCAGGAGCTCCTTGATCGGGGTTTCCTTTAATGCTTTCTCATCACCCCAAAGTCTGAAGGCGGTGATCAGTTTTCCGAACTGCGTCCCGTAATCCCCCAGATGATTCATGCGGACAACTTTGTAACCGAGCTTTTCGTAGATTCTGGATAAAGAATGGCCAAGAACGGTAGTAAAGGCATGTCCGACATGAAAAGGCTTAGCGATATTAGGTGAGGAAAATTCTACGATTACTGTCTTGCCGGTACCCTCATCAGAATTACCGAATGACTCACCTTTTGAAAGAAGATCCGAAAGAATGACTTTTGCAAACTGTCCGTGATCAACAAAGAAATTTACATAGCCGCCGGCTGCCTGTACTTTTTCGATCCAGCCTGCCGACAGAGCCGGATTAGCCGCAAGTTCAAGGGCGATTGCCACAGGCGCCTTCCGCATTGTTTTGGAAAGGATAAAACAGGGAAATGCATAGTCGCCAAGCTTTCGCTGCGGCGGAATTTCAATAGCCGGCATTACCGCATCTACGGAAAGTCCGGTAGCGTGAGAAAGTAACAGGGCGACCTCAGATTTAAAATCCATGTAATATGCCTCCGCGGAAAATCTTACACATTTATTCAAAAATTAACGCCCATCAATAAATTGTAACAGGCGGTATATGTGCCTTGTCACTGTATCATCTACTGGCGTTCGCGTCAATTTATGATATGATATCAATGAGTTTTTTCGCGTGCACAGGCACAGAAAATTCAATTGACAGGAGGCTGAATCTTTGTTAAATCAATTTGCTTCTCATATATCACCCGTAATTTTAGCGTGTTCGGGAGCTTTTATCGCACTGTTTACTGCCTTTTTTGCACTCAGGCATCTCACCTTCGTGCTTCCGACCGATCACGGGCGGGCATTTGCAGTAGAAGGCGTTAAGAGCAAAGGCAAGCCAACCGGTGCCGGATTCCTCTTCATAACTGTCTTTGCCCTTGTATCTTTTCTTTTTGTTCCTTTTCGCTGGGAAAACACCTTTTACTATCTTCTGATTGAGGCCGCCATGCTGGCCGGATATCTTGATGACGGGGCAAAAAAACCCTGGAGCGAATATAAGAAGGCTATAATTGATCTATTGATTTCGTTCTTTACAGCTCTTACCTATTCCAGTTTTGCAAACCGGGATATCATCTTTCCGGTACTGGGTCTGTCATATTCAGTTCCATTTATGCTGTACGTTGCCCTCGGAACGATTCTGGTATGGGTTGCAATCAATGTCACAAATTGTACGGATGGTGTCGACGGCCTGTCATCTTCCCTGACGATAGTATCGCTGCTGTCCATGCTTGCGCTTTCTGCCATGCAAAATACTACAGATTCATGGTCCGGAACACTCCTGATCATGATCGGCGTACTATTTGCTTATCTCTGGTATAACACCAATCCCAGCCAGCTGCTGATGGGCGATGCCGGTTCACGGGCGCTCGGTGTATTCCTTGCTGTCAGTGTCATGCATACACGTAATCCGCTGGCATACCTGTTCCTGTGCCTTGTTTTCATCCTTGACGGCGGAGCCGGTATTGTTAAAATCTCACTAAAAAGATTCTTAAAAATCTGTATCCTTAAAAACACTACCACCCCTTTTCACGACCATCTGCGTAAAAAAATCGGTTGGACAAACCCACAGGTTACAATACGAGTCACATTAATACATATTTTTATCTGTACTTTTTACCTGTTCTTTGTCCTTTGTTTTCTGAAGTGGTGAAATCATGGATGTTTTTGAACTGTCCTATCTCATCAGGTATATGCTGGTAATATTAATCGTTGTTTTTGTATGGTTCCTTTTATCGCATTCCATATCAGAACTTCGATGGAATATGAAGAACAGCGTACTGCCGTCAAAAGGATTCTTTCTGATGGCTGCTGATCCGACTGCTTCAACGGCAGACGGAATGAGTCTTCCTCTGCACCACACAACCTGTATCGGGACATCCGGTTCATGTGATATCCGTATGAAAAGCAGCCTGATAGCCAAACGGCATGCCATAATATATTTTTATGACGGTGACTGGTTTGTGCGTGCTGCTTCAGTCAAAAACCCCGTGTATGTCAACGGCGTGGAAATTTTACATGCCATTCCTCTTGAGAATATGGACTCAATCGGAATCGGTGAGACGAACCTGCTTTTTGTCAACGAGCGGGAGACAGCAAAAGAAGCTATGCTAAAATACGAAGATCATTCAGACGCACCCACCTTTCCCAAAGGAAAATCCTCTTATCGAATGTTCGGCGCCTATCTTTGTGTCAACCTATTCACGCTCATCGGCGGAGCACTGCTCCTTCTTCTGCTTCCCTCCAACCAGACAAAAGCACTTAAGATCGTGTCCCTGTCTTTTCTCGTTTTTTTCATTCTTTCAAATCTATATTATCTTGTTCTCCCGATTTTCCTGAAGAATCTGGATAAAGTATTACTCTTAATACTGATGCAGCTGTCGGTTCTCGGGATGATTATCCAGGTGCGGCTTGAGCTCATAACAAATTCAGCTTCCGGCAAGTCGCCCGATGAGCTGATTTCTAATCTGAATTCACAGGGACTGTCCTTATTAATTGCGTATCTGCTGTTACCTGTTGTTATCATCCTGGTTGGCAGGACGCACATTCTTGAGCACCTGGGTACAGTCTGTGCAGCAGCGACACCGCTTTTACTCATTACAACTCTCATATTCGGCAACGGGGCTGATTCACACGGGGCTACACTTTGGATTTCAGTTGGCGGCATGTCACTGCAGCTCACGGAATTCGCAAAGATTACCTACCTTGTAGTCCTGGCAAGTTTCTTCAAAAACCGTACGTCGCGTCGAAACCAATTCATTTTTGCCATCTGGGCCGGTGTGGTGTTTCTCCTGATCATGATGCTGCCCGACCTAGGATCAGCCATGATCCTTTTACCTACAACTCTTTTAGTGTATGTCGTCATGACCTCTGAATATCTGACGACACTTTTTATCCTTCTTTCGGGTTCAGCCGTAGGCACTTTGGCTTTTGCCATATTCCCGCACGTGCAAAGGAGAATTCTTGGCTGGACCAGCCTTTGGACTGAGGTTAATGACAACAACAGGCAAATCGTATATGGACTGCAGGCAATTGCCAGGGGCGGACTTTTCGGCCGCGGACTCGGCAACGGGAGCCCCGGCGGTATACCGCTTGCAAATTCCGATATGATTTTTTCGATCCTCTGTGAGGAACTTGGCCTTCTGACAGGACTCTGTATCGTTCTTCTTTTTATAGTCGTATGGCTGCGCTCAGCCAAAATAACAATTGCATCCCATGACGGATATTCATCGAGCCTTGCCTTTGGAATCGGAACACTCGCATTTGTGGAAGCAGCCATTGTTATCTCCGGAGTCACCGGTCTCTTCCCGCTCACCGGCGCAACTCTTCCGCTTATCGCCCGTGGCGGAAGTTCCGTGCTTACAATTGTGGTTTTGTTTGCCATTCTCCTCGGGCTGTCTGCCCGCCGCGAAAAGAGGGATAACTGATCATGAAAATGCTGATGAGAAATCTTAAGATTGTTCTTATACTGTTTATATTAATCTCTGCTGCGCTGCTGGTTGGCCTGTCTTTTCAGCAGTACCGCAGCAAGAATGAATTATTCGTTGCAGCGGGTGAAAACAAACAGGCACTTAAAACACGTTATGCGCAGGCCGGAACCATCTTTGATATCAATGGCCTGATCCTTGCACAAAGCAGTGATGGCAGCCGGTCGTACAGCGAAGACCCGGTTATTGCCAAAGCTGTCCTGCATATTGTTGGCGACTATACGCATAATATCGGCAATACAATCGAATCGACATATCAGGGAATACTCCTCGGGAATGACCGGAATCTGCTGCGGCAGTTCTATCTTGATATCCTTGGAAAAGGCTTGTCAGGGGATGATATTACACTGACCGTTGATGCTGAACTGTCTAAAAAAGCTTATGAACTTCTCGACGGCCGAAAAGGTTCCATCGTAGTTCTCAATTACAAAACAGGTGCGGTCCTTGTCTCCGTCAGTTCTCCGAGTACCAGTCCCGAATCTGTAATTACCTATGAAGATATTCCTGAGACATCGCTCTTCAACCGGTCTTTGATGGGTTCCTATGCTCCCGGATCAACGTTTAAAATCATTACTGCGGCATCCTATCTGACATCTCCCAAATATGATCCCACGGCTATGGTGAACTGCAGTACGCAGTCAACAGTTGATCCCTATGGGGCAAGCGAGACAGGTGACGGTCACGGTGAAGTTGATTTGAGTTCGGCTTTTTCAAGATCCTGCAATGTATATTTCGGTCAGATCGGTGTAACCCTCGGCAGGGACGCACTTGTAAAAACAACAAAGGACATGGGTTACGGATATTCCTTTTCTGTGGACCGCCTCGATGTCCTTCCAGGCAAAATCGATGTCCCGGATAACGCTTCGACGCTGTCCTGGATTTCAATCGGACAGCCGGTAGCTGACAGCACGCTGTATACAACACCGCTGCAGATGGCAATGATTGCAGGAGCAATAGGTAATGGCGGCGTCATGCAGAAAGCACACATTATTGACCATGTCACAACGCCGGCCGGTGAAAAATACAGCAAATTAAATATTGATACGGAACTGACTATTATGAACGAGGGAACTGCCGACGCGCTTGAAAAGCTGATGATCGGAGTTGTCGAAAACGGAACGGGAACATCTGCTGCTCTCAACAGCTATACCGTAGCCGGCAAGACGGGAACTGTACAAGTCGAAGGGCAGCAAAATAACGCCCTCTGTGTAGCCTATATCGTCGAGGACGATATGCCTTATGCTGTTGCTGTCATCGTGGAAGAAGGCGGCGCCGGGGGAACCACAGCGGCTCCGCTGGCCGGGCAAATACTGCGCGCTGCCGTTAATGCTCAGGATTCCTGAGAACTTGCCTCATCTTTGGCAGCCGGTTCTATCTCAGGAGCCGGTTCTGCTTCCGCATCGACTGTGCTCGTTTCTGCCGAATTCTCCGATGTTGCCGGCCGCTCGATTTTTTCCTGCTCCTCAATGGCAACAACATTTGCAAGCTGCACCATTTCCTTTTTTATGCTGTCAAGCTGCGGTGCCAGTTTTTCCTTTTTGACCAACGGCAGAAAATTCTTTGCATTGCGTGCAATAAAATCTTTATTCGATTCATCTGAAGGGGATTCGGAAAAATCAGATGCAGCACGACGGATCTCATCCATATCGGGGACACGTACCCTTGAAGTTATTTCATACCGCTTATTTCCGTTTTCCATACATTCTCCCTCATTTCAAATAATAGAATACAGCAAACCCGATGAAAAAGGTATAAAGAAGCACCGCCAGGGCAAACAGGACGTATTTCCTGACCGGTATAATGGATTTGTACGAAAGTTTGGGCTTTATAGAATTGTCAGTCCGCACAGCTGTTATATCATCGGAAGAATCCGGTTTCGGGTTCCTGTCAGCATCTTCCCCGCTCTTTTCATCAAAATCAGCAATATCACTGGTGAAAATATTATGTGCCAGCCGAACACGAGGCAATATTTCCATTTGAACAAGACGCATTTCATCCTTACTATTTCTTTCGGCATTTCTTTTACTGACCGGCAGGCTGGCAGGGTCCGGCTTTGGTGTATCTGCAAAATAGATAATACCTATGCTGGCATCATCAGAAAGAGGGCTTGCATCAATTATGAAGCTGCGGATTGTCTTGGCCAGCTGTTTATCACTTTCTTCCTTCGGAAGATCGGCAAGCTCTGCCAGGCGCGCAACAACAGGCATAATCAGCATTTTATTCCCGTCATATACCATATCCGATACACCGTCTGTCATCATGACAATTGCATGCGTGTCGTCAGTCGTACAGCGAATTATTCTCAGGTAGTGCTGTGCATCCGGCAACGATATAAAGACAGTGCTGGACGCATCTTCACCATTCTGAGGAAGCGTGACCGGCTGCAGGCCGGAACCTGTAACACGGACGATAACACCGTCCCCAATATGTCCGCAGATCATCCTGGTATCTTTGACGGCACAAAAAAGCATGGTCGCAGACATGCTCTCAATGCCGGCTAAGGAAAGTTCGCGGGCTTTGATTGCAAGTTCAGACTGTACCGCAGCAACAAGAACACTCCGGATCAATGATTCGTGAATATCATAGAAAAATGCATCGAAATGCCTTACCATCAGATCGCTCACCGTCTGTACGACTGACTTTGATCCGATATCCGCATGTGTATACTGGCTCCCTCCCGCACCGTCAGAAAGGCAAACAATACTTACTCCATCTTTACAGATGGAAAGTGATGCATCTTCGCAGGGAGCGCCTTTATCACGGTGTTTTCTGCCGGCCAGGGATAAGCTGGCAAGCTGGATATCATGAGTAACCATTATGAATTATCCTCTAGGTATTTGAAAAAGTCATCCAGTGCTATTGATTTGCTCTGCGATTTTCCGGAAAAATCATACAAGGCGTCTTCTCTCATTCCGCCTGAAATGATTGAGGAGCTGCTCGAACCAAGGAATTCAAAGAGTTTCGAGAATTGGGCTGACTGGATGCTTATTGGTTCCGTGCGCTTCCGGGACAGACGCTTCAGAAGGCTGAAATCAACTGTATGTCCCACACCTATATTAAAAACGACAAGCCTGTCCAGTGATTCAAGTTCATTTACGGCTACTATCGCCCGCTCCATATTCTCCATCGCCTCTTCGCCCTGCGGAGCACCGTCGGTTATGATTACAAGCCACGGCTGATAATACTTAATTCCCAGATTCTTATAACCGTCCTTTCGTTCCGAAAGAAGCTCAAGGGACGTCAGGATACCTTCACCGATCGGCGTCAGACTTGTCGTCGCATTAATATACGAAAGAGAACGCTGCGAGGAAAGCTTACCGAAAGGAAGAACAATGTCTACGGTGCCGCCAAAAGTTACAATGCATATATCCGCGGCGGACCTCGTTTCCTCGTTCTCTCGCATGGAAGAGAAAAAACTCTGAAGGCCGTCATTTAATTCTCTAATCGGGTTTCCGGACATAGACCCGCTGACATCAAGACAAAAGCAGATAGGAAGCCTTCTCCTTGTACTCTTGCTAAAATCAGATTCATTAAAGCTTTGTTTCATTTCTGACATGTAGTCCCCCCGTTCGTATTCTGATTAAGAATACAGTATTTTCAGTACTTATATTATCGAGGTGATAAGCATCACGGCAAGCAGGGTAAGTGCGAGCAGCAGCAATGCTAAAAGAGCTGTAAAGTACTTCTCCTTCTGCACCGTTTTTTTGGGAAGCGATTTCGTTTTGTTCAGCCGAAGCTCCAAAAGACTGGCTGACTTATATTCTGTCGGCGAAGCAGATTGTGCGGATACATTGACTGTATTCGGCTTCGTACGTGCTGCGGCAGGTATCTGGGCTGCTGCGGGCGTTTTTTGGATTATTGCGGCCGGCACAGGATTCGTGATAGTCGGTATCGATGTTGCCTTTGAAGAAATAGGATTTGGAACTGTCGGAATCGGACGTGCTGTGGTCTGGGCTTGCCGTGATGTATACCCGGGTGCCGGGTCAGCGGACGGGTATGCCGCCGGAGCATCCTGTCTGGAATATTTGCCGATTTCAAGCTCGTTGAGTTTATCCTGATTAACAAAAGCGACACCAATCGGCCTCCCATTATACATAACGCGGTCCGGCGTGTCACAAGATATGTCCGCTCGAACAGCCTGTCTTTCCGGAACATGAATGATCGCATCACGGATAGAGCGCGTCTTACAGACATTTCTTTCAGCCTGTATGCCGGGGGGGATCGTACGATTGATGTGTGGAAACAGCATATATGCCTGCGGGTCCGGAAAAGCCATTGAACTCAGCTGGTCTTTATATGAGTCGAGGGCAGCATACCATTCAACAGTTTCGAAGAGTTTGCCTTCCGAGAACGCACTGTAAAACATCTTCTGTAACCTTGTAGGTGTAGCAAGCCATATCTTGTCATAACCGCCAACCGGTACCCTTACATTATCACCGCATTCAAAGTCATAGGGAAAACAATATGATTCGATCTCCTCACGAAGGGTCTCTTTTCCGTGGCGCTGATTGTAAGGGTGCTGTCCGCAGAAAAGCAGTGAAAAAGCCAGGATACCGCAGGAATAGTCTTCTTGCAGAGACCCGCGCAGAAAAGAATTGAAAGAACGGTCCCACAGCTCCGGCGGAGTAAATTCTTCAGTTCCTACCGGGCACGGCAAATCTTCGAGCTGAACACTGTCAATATCAATGATATAAACCTCGGAGGCACTCTTGATCATAATGTTCTTAAGCTGAATATCGCCAATCAAAATCCCATGAATATGCAGGTAAACGATCTTTTCAAAAATCTGGCATGCTGCCTGAACGACAGAACTCCTATCCCAATCAGGAAATCGCTCAAGTATGGCATCCTCTCCATCAAACACGGATCCCAATGTAAATCCCGCGGCAACAGGCATTAAATAGCCGACCGGTTCATGATTTCGGTTATATAGCAGGGATGTCGGCCAGCAAATTCCTTTAGCCCGGAGCCCCATCTTTGTCATTCGAGTCAGCTTCATCCATCGAAGGGCTGTCATGACCCCTCGGTGATATATCTTGGCAACCTTATCAGGATCATGTGTACGAAAAACAAGACCTTCTGACCCGGTACTGATCTTCTCAGACAGTAAAATACTTTCACCGGTTTCAGTATAGACGTAATCACCGATATTCACATAAATGGCGACATCAAGATAATCCGATGATGTGGCTATTGGATTTACAGTGATTGGTTTATAGGAATCGAGAAAGGTCGACAGATCCTGATATAAAACGGACGTTTCTTTATAAAAAAGGCAGACGGATGTATCTCCGGAAAATTTTGAAGTCAGGATCTGATCAAGTACCGTTGAATTCTTTGCTGCAAAAAGACATACATCCTTACGACCGGCAAATTTCGGTAAAACAGAGAACAATGACATCGTTTTTGCATCGACTTGCAGAAGACCTTCATGGGAAAGGATCTCAAGGAACTCTACTGTCTGTGACAGCAGAGAGCTTTCATTATTATTTTCTGCACGATACATACAGGTGTGGTAGTAATTGAAGGAAGAGCAAAGGACGACCTCAATGCGGCGTTCAATTATTGTTTCTGTCAGACTCTTAAAAGAGGAAGAATGTCCCACCTCGAAAATCGCAGAATAATCGAACAATATGACCCGAATCTTTTCAAGCGATTCTGTCCAAGCATTTGTCATAATGATATCCATATTCCTTAAGTTCATTTTTTATTAATAAATTAATTAAATATTACCTTACAATTCCAATCATTACAAGAAAAAGAAAAGTATTTCCACGAGAATATGGCAAAAAAGTGACGAAAATAATTCGTCACTTTATGTCTCAAGGAGTAATATTATATTAATAGCTTAAATTAAAGCTCCGGAAACCCTGCCAGCAGGTCTTCAAGTGTGTCTCTTCTGCGAATGAGTTTCGGTTCACCGTCCTTGCCTATCAGTACTTCTGCAGGCCTTAACCGGTTATTATAATTGGATGACATCGAATATCCATATGCACCTGCGTCAAGGACGCAGACCAGATCTCCTTCATGAATGACAGGCAATTCCCGCTCTTTAGCAAGTATATCGCCGCTTTCACAAATATTACCTACAATAGAAACAGTCTCGACACCACTGTGATCATCAACCCACTTGCCGTCCCTGTATATCTCGACATCATGCCAGGAATTATACATGGCAGGCCGTATCAATACATTCATGCCTATATCGGTGCCGATATAACGGATTCCGCTGTTATTCTTCTTGGCATGAACACTTCCAATGATTACTCCGCCCTCTGCGGCAATATATCTGCCCGGCTCAGATTTAAACACAACATTTCGTCCGTATCGGGCTGACCAGTCCTCCACGACTTTTTCAAGTGCTGCCCCGAATGATACTATGTCAAATTCCTGTTCACCTTCAAGCTTGTGATATGGAATACCGAATCCGCCGCCAAAATCAACAAACTCAAGATTTTTAAACTGCATGGCAATCTTCAGGAAATGTTCGACTGCCTGCATAAAGGGCGTACCATCCATAAAAAGAGATCCGATGTGCTGGTTGATACCAACAATTTTCAGGTCGTACTTTTCAGCAATTTTCATAATCTGAGGAACATCAGACTCTGAGATTGCAAATTTGGTCTTCTTACCGGCTGTGATAACCTTCTCATGATGCCCCGCACCATAACCGGGATTCAGTCGGACGGCACATCTTCCGCCATGGTTGATTTTACCGAACAGTTCGAGCTGGGATAGACTGTCAAGACTAATCACAACTCCCTGATCGATTGCGTACTGCAGTTCTTCCGCCGAGACGTTGTTCGAGACATAAAAAATTCGCTCTTTTGGGAAACCGGCCTTTAGAAGCAGAAATATCTCCCCGGGAGACATAGCATCCGCATTCAAACCCTCTTCGAGCGCTAATCGCAGTATAGATAAGTTGGAATTCGTCTTAATAGAATAATTGGCAGTAAATCCCGGAAAAGAAATCAGATGTGCCATCTTCTTCATTCTGTCCCGCAATATGCTTTCATTATAGACATATAGAGGGGTGCCGTATTTTTCGGCAAGATCCTGCGGATTCGTATTTCCAAAAAAACCTGTCTGCTGTGTAAAAGATATCATCGTAAAGCCTCCTGACCTGACTGTGATCCTATATGCATCCATTCCGGTAAAAAAATATTAAATAGTCGTCTTTTTTGCAAGTTACCTCATCAAAACGCAGGCATTTTGCAAGTTCCCATCACATGTATTTC
>DIEQ01000065.1 GCA_002418705.1 Mageeibacillus sp. UBA5770
CGAAAGGAATGCGTATAAATATGAAAAACTTTACAAAAATTCTGTCTATTATGGTAATTATCAGCATGATCTTATCCTTGAGCGGCTGCAGTTTCATTACTAAAAGAATTACAAGTGAAGCTAAAGCAAAAATATCCGAGCAACTCGTAAAAGATGATGATGACAGCGACGATACACAAGCTGCTGATGACGAAGATTCCGAGGAGACAGAAGAACCGGCTGATACAGAATCTGATGATACAGATGAACCGGCCGCCATCACGACTTCTGATGGAAAGGGCATGGACTGGCCGGAGAAGAATATGGGTGATATCACACCGGTGACATGTAAAATTACGGCTGTTTGGAGTGATGAGAAGAGCGGATCCGTCACATTTGAAGGAATGGAAAGAGCAGAGGCTGACGATTATCTTGCCGAATTTGAATCCATGGGCTTTACAAACGGTTTAGAATCCGAAGATGATGACGGCGTTTTATTTATAAAGACAAATGATGCAGGAGATTCAATTATGTTCAGCTATGCTCCGGACGGTACCGGATTGATAACATATGCTACGACTGAGGCAGGCTGATTGTTTTTACTTCACTTATGGTAAAATAAGGAGTGCCGATTTTTACGGCACTCTTTTTTTACCGTCTGGATAATAAGGTCTGAAAATATATGGCCAACGTATTGGCTGTTGAGAGGAATAAAACATGACAAAGTTACTAATTCGTCTTTTTGTTAAAGACAGCGATAATATGAAAGATCCGAAGGTTCGCATCCGTTATGGCAAGTTTGCAAGCATCGTCGGCATGCTTTGCAATATAATTTTGTTTGGGGGTAAGCTTGCGGTTGGGCTTCTTTCCGGAAGTATTGCTATTGTTTCTGATTCTTTCAATAACATGTCAGATGCGGCAACCTGTTTTATTAACCTTTTCGGATTTCTTTTATCAGGGAAACCGGCTGACCGTGACCATCCTTTTGGACATGGCCGTATTGAATACATTACAGGTCTTATTATGTCTTTCCTTATCGTTGCTATCGGGTTTGAGTTTTTTCGAACATCCATTGACCGGATCATTCATCCTTCACCATTATTCTTTTCCCCGATCATGGCCGGAGTCCTTATCGGATCGCTTTTTGTAAAGGGCTGGATGTATTTTTTTTACCGGACAGTTGGGCGGCGGATAGACTCACAGACTATCATTGCTGCCTCTGTTGACAGCTATTCTGATATTGCCGTTACATCCGTAACACTTATCGCCCTGCTGGTTTCTGTTTTTTGGAAGATTACCATTGACGGTTATGTCGGTGTAGGTGTTTCTATATTTGTCCTGTATGCCGGATTTAATGTTGCGAAAGATGCACTCAGCCCTCTGCTGGGTAATGAGCCGGATCCCCTTGTTGTCGAAAATCTAAAAGAACTGCTGACTTCAGATCCCAATGTACTTGGAGTTCATGATGTAATCGTGCACGATTACGGACCCGGCCGAATGATTGCCTCGGCACATGTTGAGGTTAGCTCTTCAGACAACTTTATGGAAATTCACGATGTTGTTGATCTTCTTGAGAAATCGATTGCTGATCACCTGCATATTCCGATTACAATTCATATGGATCCAATCGATACGGATAATGCCTCAACAAAGAAAATACGCAACAGTGTCATTGAGATTGTGCGAGGACTTTCCGATAAGCTTTCGATACATGATTTCAGAATGGTACCGGGAATAACACACACAAATCTCATATTTGACATAGCTGTTCCATTTGATTATGACCTCTCCAATGACGAAATTCGAAGCAGAATTGAATTGGAATTGTCCGAAAAGTATCCTACCGTATTTTATCTGGTTATACAATTTGACCGCAGTTTCCTTTGAAAGGTCTGCCCGTCAGATATGGTGTATATGTTCATTTGGTAGATTTGAAGAAAACCGAGTGATATAATGGGCGTCGTTTGGCGTATATGATTGCTTTTGCAAGGGAAGTGGGATATATCATGGTTGTTTTAAAGAACAAGATCATCCAATTTTGCAGGAAAATATTATCCTGCATTCAGAAGGCTGATCATTTCTTTCTACGCAATAAAATATACCAGTGGCTCTGTATTCTTTTTTTCTCAATTATTGCGGTCCTCTTACTTAATAGTTATAATATTATCGATACTCATTCTAATTATTCATATCAACCGATGAGCACAATACGACTTGATAAGGGCATACCGGTTTCATTCAGTTTCCAGGCTGACAATAAAAACATGTCCTCTTTTCGTCTGTATAAGGATGTTTCACATACACGTCTGTCTGTTTCTGATAAAGCAACGGTTTGGATCACGTCTTCGGACGGCGGGCAGATTTTATCTACGGAAGTATACCTGTATCACCCAAGCCGAAACTATATTCTGGTAAACTGCGGTAATGTCGCACTCAACAAGGATGAAGTTTACACAATCACCTTCAAAATCTCTGAATTTGCGCCCGGCTCGACATTCTATCTATCATCACATGAACTCAATACTTTTGGATCAATCACAAGTGACACGATCAGCGGTGATCTGCCGATCGGATTAAGCCGTGTTCCGAATGTCACATATTCATATAGTGTTCTTTCATATTCTCATATGATTCCGCATCAGATTATATTCTTTTTATTTTTGATAGGATTGTTTTTTACTAAGATCATGGAAAAGAGATGGGTGCGCGAACTGTATCGCGGTGCCTTCATATGTTCTATGATATATATAACCCAAGAAATTTTGAATGTTGCTAAATCAGACCCGATGCAATTGCTGTTCCCGCTGACACCTCAACACTATTTTGTTTTTTTATCGGGTATGCTAATTCTCATACTGTTTTATTATCTTTTCTATGCAATTACCGGAAGCGGAACACTGGCTATTATCATAACCGGAGCACTCGGACTTATGGCGGGCTTTGCCAATCACTTTAAAATCGTCATGCGCGGTGATCCGGCTATGCCCTGGGATTTATTCTCTGCAGGCATTGCGGCCAAAATCTCTACAAAATACAAATTCCAGATAACCCAGCGTTTTATTGCTTCTATCATTATGATTTTTCTGATTGTGATTGTGGTCCGCCTCATATATACACCTGTTGTACGCGGAATTAGAAAGAGAATTCTTGCTGTTATAGGAACAACTTTAGTTCTTGCAGCGTTTATTGCAGGGGTTATTCTTAACCAGGGCCTGCTCCGGAACATGGATGTATCCTACTCTATGTTTCCTCCCCTTCAAAGCTATAACGAGAATGGCACCATGCTTGCGCTTGCGCTTCATATGAATCATCTTTCTGTAGAAGGGGGAGAGAATAATTCTCCGGAAGCTACGGAAGATGTTGTTGCGAAATATGTCGAACAGGTTAAAAATGAAATACCTGTTTCACCCGGACAAACGGATGAAATTATCAAGCCTAATGTGATTTGCATTATGAGTGAATCCTTCTCGGATTTGAGTGATATGCGTGAAATTGACACTTCAGAAGAAGTCATGCCGTTTTACAATTCTCTTAAGAATTCTTCTATTTATGGTGATTTGGCAGTATCCGTCTTCGGTGGAGGAACGTGTAATACTGAATTTGAATTTTTGACCGGATATTCGGTCAAGAGCCTTCTTGCAGGATCTTCCGTTTACAGCCTGTATGTAAACCATTCGCTTGATGCCATGCCGCAGATTTATAAAGACGAGGGATACAGGACACTTGCGATGCATCCTTTTGATGCGACGTGGTGGGGGAGAGAGGATGCATATCCGCTGCTTGGTTTTGACCAGTTTATCAGTGATGTTGATTTTGTAGAACCTGACCTTGTACGCAGTTATATCAGTGATAAATCAGCATTTGAACGGCTGATTTTGGAATACGAAAGCACAGATGCGGATACACCGTTCTTTTCATTCCTTATCACAATGCAGAATCACGCTGATTATACAGAATACTGGGATAACCAGGTATATGATATCAGGATTACGAATTTTCCGGAAAAATCATTCCCCTGCACGGAACATTATTTTTCTCTTCTCCGGGAATCGGATGATGCCTTAAAAGAGCTGATAACTTATTTTCAGAGTGTTGAAGAACCAACGATTGTTGTCATTTTCGGGGATCACAAACCATTCCTTGATACTGATCTGTACAGTACGCTTCTCGGGGAGGATCTTTCACAGATTACAGCCAAACAGTCTTTATCTCTATACACAACCCCGTATTTGATATGGGCTAATTACGATATTGGTGAAGGAAATAAGGGAATAACCAGCCCAAATCTTCTTGGACAGAGTGTTCTGGACTTGAGCGGAGTCCAGTCTCCGGATGAAAGAGCCTGTCTTCGGATTTTACAGACAAAAATTTCTGCCATGAGTGCAATTGCGGTTTTTGACAAGGATCAGACTGCGTATACAAAGGAAGATGCACTGCCCGATGACATCTACCAGATAATAGACGATTATGAATTTATACAGTATGGCAAATTATTCCTTGATGATTCAGATTCAGTACCTGAAAATCCTTCGCAGGATAGTTAGAAATACAGAAATGTGCATATGGAAGTGCGGCTCTATTCTCACATGGCTATTTACGATATAATAATTCTCGTATGGTTATGCTCGTAGGAGGAATAATAATGTCTGTTCATACTGAACAACAAACAGGATCCGGTTCCGCTGCCACCGTTTTGCGAATCGCAGTCCTTGCACTTTTTGCTATTATCACGGCAATCGTAGCTGTTTCGTTTGCAGCCCATCATATGCGTATTGGCTTTGAAAAAGAATATGCGGAGCAGGTAAACATGAAGGCGGAGCAGCTGGCTGCAACCTGTTCACTCGTAATCAGCGGTGACGAAATTGTGTCTGACCAGATAGCTGCACAGACCAAGTATGCCAGTGTTCTTCCTGTATTACTGATCAACACGACCGACAGTACCCGGAGCAGTAAGATTTACGGGCTTTATGCATATACGAACGGATCACTTACGCCGCTTCTCCAGAGCAGCGAAACCGGTCTTTCGGCGATTCAGATTCCTGTATCCGAATGGCTTACACAGGAATCTGGTCCGTATATTATATTTGAAAGCGGCAAAGCTACCATTTTAACGCCAATTAAAGACAGTCAGGGTAAAGTCGTTGGTCTTTTTGAATTGTCTGAAACGTATACTTTCCTTAATACTTACGGAAATACTGTTGAACGCCGGGTTCTCATGAGTGTGCTGGTTTCTGTCGGCGCAGGAATTTTACTGTTTTCAATTCAATACATAATACCTGCAATCATCGGAAGAGCGAGACGCAGAGAGGAGAGATACTGATATGCGCAATTTTTTCCTGTCAAGTATCACAACTCCGCCGCGTGGTAACCGATCTCTTGCTGCACAGCTGTCCTATTGTTTTGTAGTCATCCTTGTAATACTCATAGTGGTTTCAACTACAATTACAGCAGCATATACGGCGGTTCTGCGCCAGGATCATGCTGATGGACTTCAGTCGGCTGCTGTTGCCTCAGCACTGGCTATTTCACATTCGGCATTGCAGGAGGGAATGAAGTACCCTTTGCCGGTTACCTCTTACTACAGCGCCGGCCAGTCATATGCATATATTATTAACATTTATACAAAAGCTGGGAATTCTTTCCTTCGCGTATATTCATCCAAACCGGATGAGACATCGGCTGCCGATCAGGTTACACTCGAAGGAGCCGGTGAAGAATACCGTAAATCATTTGATCAGCAGGAAGCCGTTGTTGTCAGCCGCTCAGATTCTTCAGGTAGTTATATAGCCGGAGTTGCTCCAATCATCGGGGCTGAAGGCACCGTTTCAGGACTGCTTGAAGTATTGATGCCTGAGTCTCATTTTTATGCAACAGAGAACGGACTCTCACTTTCCTGGATATTTACTATGATTTCGATTGCTGCAGCACTCTCCATCATATATTTTGAAACTCATAAACTCCTGACAACCATGTTCGGCCAGCCCAACAGGCAGCTGCCTAAGATAATCCGTTACGGATTGTCCGGGTGCCAGTCCGTTTCGTTTTTTTCTGCAATGGCCTGTACAATGCCTCCGCTGGTTATTGCTTCATTTCTTTTGTCAGCGTCAAAAGCAGGGAAGCTGCCGCCGGTATTGTCGGTTTCCGTATATATTCTGATTGCAGGGGTACTTTTTTCTTTGGGATTCTTTGGATTCAGTTCGCTTCGTGTTTTTTTTGTCAGACGATTTACAACCAGAATAGCTCTGATTATTTCCATTTTCATTGCATTTATTCTTCTTTTACTGTCATCTGTATTTTCAAATGTCTATATATATCTCATTATGCTTCTTCCTATCGGTTTTTGCCTTGGTATGGTGTTCTATTTCCAGAGAGAGTACCGAATATATGCAAGCCGTCTTGGGTATGAAGAATTTAGTGAGCGGGTGATTCAAACTACCCAATATACGGGATACCTCCTCGGAGCATGTGTCGGAGCTGTATTGGCAGGCATCATTTATGAACGATTTGGTTTGTTTGCCGTATCCGTTATCTGCGGATGCATTCTGCTTGTTGTAGGTATACAGGCGCTTCTCTTTGTACAGCATTGTCCTGTGTCATCGAGTCCTCCGCTCCATCTTCCGAATTTCCTCTATGCCCTGACCAGCAAAAGATCCGGAACTTTTATTTTGAGCTGTGTAATAACAGCCGGCATGCAGGTTGCATTTTTCTTTTTGTATATGCCGTATTTTCTTAAGACCGTTGGTCTGTCTCTGGCGACCATTTCTTTTTATTACCTTTTGTTTTCCATTATGGGGAACGTTCTGGTCAAGTCGATTAATAAGCTTTTCCCGGACAGGCTGAATATGCAGGGGCGTATACTTCTATCGGCAATCCTGCAGGCTGCCGGTCTGCTGCTGCTGGGCTTTATGCCGACTGCAAAGATACTTGTCGTCTCAGTTGCACTTATGGGTTCTGCATTTGGACTCCATGAATTCCGATTCCTTGATTATTACCGGGAGATGATCAGGGAAGATAAAAAGCCATACGCCCGGGAAATTCTGGAACGCGGATTCGCATTCGGTGCAATCCTGGGATCAGCTCTATATGCATCGCTCTTTTTAGCAAACATCGGAAGTCCTGCATACAATATGAGGATTTCACTTTTACTGTTTACACTATTAATGTCTGCGCTGCTGTTTGCATATCCTCTGGTAACGCTTCTGTATTCTCCTGTGAAACCAGATTCTCATGGTCCCGCAGGTGATTCGCATCATGGATTTCACGAGCCACAGTCAGCGGGTCAGGATCCGTATCAGTACGGACAGGATCCTTATAGTCAGACGCAGAACAGCCAGCCCCCTTATGGTCAGCTGCCAGACAGTCAGCCGCAATACGGCCAGCCTACGTACGGTCAGCCTGCGTACGGCCAGCCGCAGTATGGGCAGCCTCCGTATGATCAGCCGTATGGACAGCCACCGTATGGACAGCCGCCGTACGATGAATCCGGACAATATGATGAAGGGAGGACCAACCAATGAATATGTGGTCTCAACCTCTCACAAGAGAAAACATTGATGAATTTTTTCATATGTTTGCGCCTCCGGCATACAGGACAACGTACAGGATTCTCGGAGACACAACAAGGACTGAAAATGCGCTGACGGAAGCGTTTCTCGAAGTATATCACAGGCGTAATTCTGATGATGCAGGAGATCTGGTTTTTTTGTTCAGCGATATTTTACAGAGACGCGTTGAAACACTTGCCGCTGCTTATCCGATTTCAGCTGCTGCGCAGATAACGAATCGTACACTTGATGAGTTCACCGAAAATTCGATTCTTTCTGAACTCCATCATCGTATAGATTCAAAACCATACAAAATATTAGAAATTTTTACTTCAACGGCAGCTGCGAGAACTTCCGCCCATGCAGATCCTATCCTTGGACAGATTCAGAAAACAGGGATTTCTTTGTTCCTGGTCCTGCAGCTTATTATTGTCGCAATTATTATTTTTGCTATAACATACACAAGTGCGAAAACGGTTTTCGGGATTGATGACATTGCTCCGCAGTCCCCTGAACGAGCTGAATTGTCAATTGAGGATTTGCTGGTTCCTGTGTTGAATTATCTGCCCCTGAAAATATCAGCAGAAGCGGGGGAGACGGTACCTGCCGCCGAGAGTACACTGTCATCGGAAAGCACGCCTCTAAATTCAATGGCCCCGACTGGGGAACCTGCTCTTGATACACAGGCCGGCGCTGTTACTGAACAGACTGCTTCATCCGAACCCGTAGCCTCTGCAACGCGCGGATAAGATAGATAAAAGCTGCAGATGATCCATCATAAGACATGTTAATCAGTTATTTTCCTCGGGAAAAGCCAGGGGGAGCGTGACGGTAAATACAGCACCCGCCTTATCATCGGTCCTGTTGGCAGCCGACACAGATCCCCGGTGTTCCAAAATGATTGCTTTTACAAGCGCGAGTCCTATCCCGTGTTTTCCGTCCTCGCCGCGGCTGAATCGATCAAATATTTTCGGAAGAAGCTCTTCAGAGATTCCTTTGCCGTCGTCTGATATCAGTACCAAAACATGGTCTTTTGACTTTAACTTAACTGTAAGGTCTACATTTGAATTTGCATAACGAAGACCATTTGACAGAATGTTTTCAAAGGCTCTGAACAAATCGTTTTCATTCCCCAGTACATGAATATCCTGACCGGAAAAATGAAATGTGATATTTTTTTGCGATAAAAGGGCAGAACCGCGCATTTTTTCAACTACGGACTCAAGAAGTTCCTTAAGATCAAAAACATGTTTCTGAATATCCTGTCTTCCGGCTGCGGCAGTGTCCATACGGGATATGCTTAAAAGATTTTCAACCATGCCGGTTAAGCGCTGTGATTCGGAAATAATGATATCGGCCGCACTTTCCTGATCGTCAAAAACTTTATATCGAATTCCCTCCGCATAACCCTGGATCGACATGAGCGGAGTTCTGAGTTCATGTGAAGCATTCTGAAAAAATGTCTTCTGTTCCTTATCTGTTTGTTCAAGCTTATCAGCCATTATATTCATATCGGCAGCAAGCACATCCAATTCTTTGTCGAGAAAATTGAATTCCTGACGTTTGAAGATACCTGAACCAATTTTACTTGCGAAGGCAGTAAGTTTTCTGATAGAGCGGATAATACTGTTTGAAACGACAAGGGACGCCAGAAGGGAGAGGGAGAGGGCTGCTAAAAGAATTACACAGAGAATTTGATTTAATGTTTCTGCAAAGTCCATATACGGTGACGAGTCAAGATACAAAAGAAGATACTGCGGGGTATACAGGCTGTTTTTGTAACTGCTCTCATCAAAAAGAAATGTTGATACATAGTAAGATGAGCCGTCAATAGACAGTACACCCGCATTCGTTCCCAACTTAACAGCCTCATCTTTTAGCTTGGCGGCAACGCTTTTAGTAATGATCAGTTCACTTGATGAATTCGTTGTGGCAGACAGATCAATATTGTAATCCTCGTTAATAAGGGCTACCTTAACATCCGAGCTTCCGGATAGGGCGCTTATGATTTTATTCTTGACGAAATCAGGGTTGTGATTCTGCTCGGGCAGCATCGGACGCTCATCGTTTTTAGGGTCAGCAAGAAGTCTGGCTTTATCGGCCGATGTCGCTATCTTTTCATTGGCATCGCTTCGGATATAGTTGGAAACGACTATATTGAAAGACACGATGATGATGCCGAATGATATCAGGAAAACAGTGAGAAAAGATAAAAATATATGCAGGCGAAGACTAATTTTTTTGTTGAACATATTATGACTCCGAAGCAGCGGTAGTATCTTCCTGTGTCATGTCATCATCCTCTTCAGACAGTGACTTCAACCGAAATCCGTACCCCCATACTGTTTTTATTACGACATGAGACTTTGCAAGCTTTTTGCGAAGTCTTTTTACCGTGTCATCGGCAACCCTTGTCTCGACTTCTGTTTCATAGCCCCAGATTCTGTCAAGAAGTTCAGCACGTGATACGGCGCGGTCCTGATTTATTATGAGATAGGTAAGCAGAGAAAATTCATTCGGCGTCAGCTGAAGATCGTCACCGCCGCATGTCGCCGATTTTGTCTTGGTCATAATGGAAATATCTTCAAAGCGAAGGCTCTCATCCGGGTGATCGGATTTTTTACTGTCCGCTTCAGCCCTGCGGAAAATTGCCTTGACTTTCATCACGAGCTTAATAGGACTGAATGGTTTTGTAAAATAATCATCGCTCCCCAGGGACAGTCCCGCAATATAATCAGAATCACTGTCCCTGGCAGTCAGCATAATAATGGGGACATCGCTGATTTTACGCAGATCGCTGCAGATGAAAAAGCCATCGCGCCCGGGCATCATTACATCAAGAATAACAAGGTCAGCCGGATTCGTGGAGAAATACCGAAGAAGAGATTCGCCGTCTGCAAATGCAGTGACATCATATCCTTCGCGCTCCAAAAACGTCTGGACCAGATTTCTGATATTTGATTCATCATCGGCAATATAGATGGATTTTTTCATAAATTCCTCCGCGCGGCTGTTTTTGAATGATTATTTTCTTCTCATACTCATATGCTAAAATACCCGGAACATGTTTTTGCGTGAAAAGTGCGTGAAACAGAGATTATTTTTGAGCAATTCAGGAAAATATACAAATATGCTGCTTCCTTCAGTCTTACCCAAGCTGAAATGTTCATGAAACACTATTATTATACTTCATATCCGAAAAGGTAAGCAAAAATGATTATGGTTCCTTTTTTATTCCCAAAAACATATACATGAAACGGCCCGGCAAATTACACTGTTATTTTTTGGCACCTTGGAGTATTATATAGCTTGCTGAAAAGAAATATCACCAACTTAAATAACTATGAAATTCGTTTGGAGGACTGTGAAAATGCATGAAATTCTTGTAACCGGCGGTGCCGGCTATATTGGGAGCCATACTTGTATTTCTCTTATTAAAGCTGGTTATTCCGTTATTATTGCTGATGATTTATCTAACAGCCGCTTTGAAGTTGTTTCCAGAATTCAGGAAATTACCGGTAAGAAGGTGATTTTTTATCCGTATGATGTATCTGACGAACTTGAAATGGAAAAGATTTTCCAACGGCATTCAATTGACTGTGTTATTCATTTTGCCGGTAAGAAAGCTGTTGGTGAATCGGTCAGAATTCCGCTCGAATACTACCGCACGAATCTTAATACAACAATTTCCCTCTGTCGGGTTATGCAGCGGCATAATGTTAAGAAAATCGTATTCAGTTCTTCTGCAACGGTATACGGGACTTCCGATAAAGTGCCATTCACGGAAGATTCCCCGCTTGGAATCTGCACCAATCCCTATGGCTGGACAAAATGGATGAATGAGCAGATCCTTCGCGATTTGTGGGTATCCGATACGGCATGGTCTGTTCAGCTGCTCAGATATTTTAACCCTGTCGGTGCTCATACCTCAGGCCGCATAGGAGAAGACCCTAAGGGCATGCCTAATAATCTTATGCCATATATCACTCAGGTTGCTGTAGGAAAGCTTGATAAGCTTCAGATTCATGGCAGTGATTATCCGACCCCGGACGGAACGGGCGTCCGTGATTACATACACGTTATGGATCTTGCCGACGGACATGTAGCGTCGGTTAAGAAGTGCATTACTGACACAGGAGTAGAGGTATATAACCTCGGAACCGGTATTGGTTATTCTGTTCTTGAAGTTCTGCACGCATTTGAAGAGACAATCGGACGCCCTTTGTCTTATGAGATTGGCCCAAGGCGCGAAGGTGATATCGCAGTCTGTTATGCAGGAACTAAAAAAGCTGAAGAAGAACTTGGCTGGAAAGCAACACGTGATCTTCGGACAATGTGTGAAGATGCATGGAGATGGCAAAGTAAGAATCCTAACGGTTATGAGTAGAAGTATCCATGAACGGAAAGGAGGAATGTTCATTATATAATCGGATATGATGAACAAACCCTTAATGAAGCGAAACAATCCTGAATACAGGAAGCCCAACTTGGATTCACTGAATCAAGGGCACAGGGTTCCTCCGTCAAATCAAAAACCTCGTAACATGAGTCATCCGAACAGCCATCCGGTGCAGCGCCCCGCTCCCGGACACCCAACTCAAGGTCGGCCTGTCCAGGGACGTCCGGTGTATTCCCGACCCCAGAATTCTCAAGGAAATGCAAGCACAGTCATGCGCCCTGATCCAAATTCCAGAAGAAGAAAACGCAAAAAGAAAGCGAGTGCGAAACAAATAGTGCTCAGAGTTCTATTTGTGTTTTTGGCACTGGTCATTCTTCTGGGAATCGGTCTGTTTATTTACAAGGATCATCTTGAAAACCAGATAACATATATTCCTCATAATGTTAATCCATCGATGAAAAATGAGGATGGTTCAATCGTGTCCATTTCTGATGTCGCAACCGAAACGACAACAGTTGCCATGCCTTCAATTGAAGGCATTCATAACATTCTCCTTATAGGCATAGACAGCCGTTCCTCAGGCTATACAGAAGACGGATCAGGAAATCTCGCTGATATTATTATCATTCTTACGATTAATGAGAATGACAATACGATGAAGCTGACCTCCGTTCAACGGGATTCATATGTATTTATTCCCGGATATACAGATCCCCAGAAGATCAATGCTGCCATGACCTATGGAGGTCCGCCGCTGCTTATGCTGGTTCTCGAGAACCATCTGCGCATTAATCTGGAACAGTATGCCTTTGTGAATATGAGCCATATGGAAAAAGTTATCAATGCCGTTGGAGGCGTTACTGTGTATGTATCTGAATCCGAACGGACGAATCCATTGGGCGGTCTCAACGAACTGGTTGCTGAACAAAATGTTATATTTGGATCGCCTGTAGATTCTCATAAGCTTTATGAGACAGGAACGGTCACGCTTGACGGAAGACAGGGCGTAGCATATGCCCGAATCCGAAAGGTTGGAAACGGTGATTATGAACGTTCACAGCGCCAGGTAGAGGTATTGGAGAGCCTTCTTCACCGATTTATGGACTTAGGTCTGACTGGAAAGGCAAATGCCGTGACGGAAATATTATCATTGATTTCAACGAACATGACAAAGAATGATATTGAGAAATATGCGTTTACTTTTCTCCCGAAAATTAAGTCTGCTGAATTTGAATACCTGCAGATTCCTGTCGAAGGATATGCTAACGAAGGTACTTTCTCTGACTACAGGGAAGGGGAATGGAGTATAAGACCGAACTGGAACGGATTAATTCCGATTGTCCAGCAGTATATGTTCGGTCAGACGTTTGCTTTTGATCCGGCTCCCATTATTGCCGGAGCCCCGACTGAAATCCCGACCCCCTCTCCCGTCGAAGAAGATACGCAGGCAGGCGGCAATTAATCAGCCCTTTTCCATTCCCGTTTTTATCTTTTCTCAATGCATTGAGTGAAAGCATGTCTTGACATGTGCAAAAAAAAGCCCTATATTAATGAATGTCTTTAGCACTCGCATCGGTAGAGTGCTAAAGACACAAATTTACAGATGATTAAAAGGGAGGTTTTATATGATGATCAAACCACTAAGCGACAGAGTCGTAATCAAAATGGTAGAAGCCGTTGAAACAACAAAGAGCGGCATTGTACTTCCTGGCACAGCAAAAGAAAAACCACAGGTTGCTGAAATTGTTGCAGTTGGCCCCGGCGGTCTTGTTGACGGCAAAGAGGTGACCATGCAGGTTTCTGTAGGCGACCGTGTCTTAATCAGCAAATACGCCGGTACGGAAGTAAAAATTGATAATATCGAATACACAATTCTTCGGCAGAGCGATATTCTGGCAATTGTCGATTAATTAATCAAATACAAGTAAAATTAATAACCTATGGAGGTATTTTCAGATGGCAAAAGAATTAAAGTATTCAGAAGACGCACGCCGTTCTCTTGAAATCGGCGTAAATAAAGTTGCTGATACTGTACGTATTACACTTGGACCTAAAGGCAGAAATGTCGTTCTCGACAAGAAGTATGGTGCACCCCTCATCACAAATGACGGTGTTACAATCGCAAAGGAAATCGAACTTGAAGACCGTTTTGAGAATGCCGGAGCACAGCTTGTTAAAGAAGTTGCATCCAAAACAAATGATGTTGCCGGTGACGGAACAACAACAGCTACACTTCTTGCACAGGCCATTATTCGTGAAGGAATGAAAAACCTCGCTGCCGGTGCAAACCCGATTATCCTCCGCAAGGGTATCAACTTAGCTGTTGATGCTGCCCTTGAAGGAATTGCACGCGAAGCCAAGCCTGTTAACGGATCCAAGGACATTGCCCGTGTAGCCGCTATCTCAGCAGGTGACGATTATGTCGGCCAGTTAATATCCAAGGCAATGGACATGGTAACATCAGACGGAGTTATCACAGTTGAAGAATCAAAGACCATGGGCACTGAGCTCGAGGTTGTTGAGGGAATGCAGTTTGACCGCGGTTATATCTCATCCTATATGTGTACTGATATGGATAAGATGGAAGCTATTCTTGATGACCCGTACATCCTGATTACTGACAAGAAGATCAACAATATCCAGGACATTCTTCCGCTTCTTGAGAAGGTTGTCCAGCAGGGCAAAAAGCTTCTCATTATTGCCGAAGACATTGAGGGAGAAGCCCTTGCTACGCTTATCGTAAATAAGCTGCGCGGTACCTTTACCTGCGTCGGCGTCAAGGCTCCCGGATTCGGTGACCGCAGAAAAGCGATGCTTCAGGATATAGCTGCCCTGACCGGCGGACAGGTTATTACAGAAGATCTTGGCCTGGAACTCAAAGAAGCTACCATCGAGCAGCTCGGCCGTGCACATCAGGTCAAAGTTCAGAAGGAAGTAACGATCATTGTTGACGGTGCCGGAGATGAAGCAGCAATCAAGTCCCGCGTCACACAGATCCGTACACAAATCGAAGAAACAACTTCAGAGTTTGATAAAGAGAAGCTTCAGGAGCGCCTTGCAANNTCAAGGTCGGTGCTGCCACCGAAACGGAAATGAAAGAGAAGAAGCTCCGTATTGAAGATGCCCTTGCTGCTACCCGTGCTGCTGTTGAAGAGGGAATTGTCCCGGGCGGCGGAACAGCATACATTAATGCTCTGGCAGACGTTCTTGCACTGATCCCGAACTATTCCGGTGATGTTCTTACCGGTATCCGTATTGTTGCAAAGGCCCTTGAAGAGCCAGTACGCCAGATCGCAACAAACGCAGGCCTTGATGGCAGCGTTATCTGTGAAAACGTCAAGAGAGGACCAATCGGCTGGGGATTTGATGCCCTGAATGAGACTTATGTCGATATGGTTGAGGCCGGTATCGTCGATCCTGCCAAGGTTACCCGTTCGGCTTTACAAAATGCCGCATCCATTTCAGCAGTTCTTCTTACAACAGAAGCTGTTGTGTGTGATATTCCCCAGCCTGAGCCCCCGATGCAGAATCAGGGCGGCGGCATGTACTAATCCTGTCAGCTCATGAATAACGGGTAGGCTCTGTTTTTTAACAGAGCCTACTTTTTTATGCGAAAAGAAATGTGTGTGTTTACTTATATTTCCATAAATAATCTTTCCTTTTCAACGGAAAATAAGATATGATTAATAAAACAAATAAGAAAACAGGAGACAATAATTATATGGAACAAGATCTTTTCATCGAAAAAATAGTGAAGCGTAAGCGCCGCGGTATCGAATCTTTGTTTTCTGTTATGCTCGTTCTTTCAGCAATCCTTCTGATAATGATCGCCTTCTTTATCCCCATACTTATTCAGCAGAACTTTTTTTATGTATCTGCATTTGTGTCATTCGGCATCGGCTATCTGGCCTATCGTTTGATAACGGGCCTGAACTGTGAATATGAGTACAGCATTACCAACGATGAGCTCAATATTGATAAAATTATTGCTCAGCGCAAGCGTGTTAATGTGTTCAAGGGAACCTGTAAGGATTTTACAGTTATGGCTCCGGCCTCGAACCTGAACGCCAATTCCTTCGCACAGAAAAATATGAAGCACCTTGACCTTCGTTCCGGTGTAGATCACGGCTGTGACTGGTATTTTATTACAAAGCAGAGCAATACCCTGCTGATGGTTCTGTTTGAACCGGATGACCGCTTTATCAGCACAATCAAGCGCTTCAATCAGCGTGCTTTTTTTAATGCCTGACAGGGCTGAATAATTTCAAATGACTTTTTATTTTCACTCTGTGCCGTCATGTGTAATCGTTCAGGATTAAATCAAGCGGGGGGAAACACAATGGAGAACAAGAAGAGTAAGAAATTCACAAAGCAGGAACTGAGCTGGCTTTTCTATGACTGGGCAAATTCAGTCTACGCCACAAATATCATGGCAGCAATTTTCCCGATTTATTTCACTTCTGTATGCGCCGCACAAGGCGTAGCCGGAGACCAGATGTGGGGATACGGTACATCGGCGGCGACACTTATTGTTGCCCTGCTGGCACCTTTTCTTGGCGCAATCGGCGATTATAAAGGAATGAAGAAGAAGCTTCTTACTGTTTTTATTTTTATCGGTGTTATCTTTACTCTCCTGATGGCTATTTCGGATAACTGGAAGCTTATGCTTGTCGGCTATGTTATTTCATATATTGGCTTTACAGGTGCCAATCTGTTCTATGACTCGTTTCTTACAGATGTTACGACGGAAGAGCGAATGGACAAAGTATCTTCCTATGGGTTTGCGATGGGCTATATCGGAGGGAGCACCATACCGTTTCTTATATCCATCGCTATCATCATATCCCCGTTCGGCACAGCAAACGGCGCTTTGGCAGTCAAACTGGCCGTTGTTATAACTTCTGTGTGGTGGGGCTTTTTCAGTATACCCATTCTTAAAAATGTTCACCAAAAGCATTTTGTTGAAGTTCCGGCTAAAAACCTTGTTATCAACACACTCGCGAATGTTAAAAATACTGCCATTGAAATTTTTGCCAATAAGGGAATATTCGTGTTTGTTCTTGCCTATTTCTTTTATATAGACGGTGTTAATACGGTAATACATATGGCTACAGCATATGGCTCTACTCTTGGTCTTGACCGGACCGGGATGATTCTGGCGCTCCTGGTGACTCAGCTTGTTGCAGTACCCTGTTCTATTTTGTTCGGAAAGCTGTCGCATAAAGTCGGATCGCTTCGGATGATATTGTTTGCAGTATGTGTGTATGCATTCATTTGCCTGGTTGGGTATTATATGGGCTATACCATTGAACATGCGCTTGTGGCCGACCCGGGTAAAGGCGCGGTTTACATGTCTGCAAAAGAGACAGCACAGACTCTGTTCTGGATAATGGCCGGATTGGTCGGAACCGTTCAGGGTGGAATACAGGCGATTTCCCGTTCTTATTTCGGTAAATTGATTCCACCGGAACGCTCCAATGAATTCTTCGGCTTCTTTGATATATTCGGCAAATTTGCTGCTGTTATCGGAACTTTTCTTTACGGTCTTATTGCCGGAATCACTGGCAGCTCAGCCCAGGGAATCTTAAGTGTTTCAGCACTGTTTATCATTGCCTTCATCATTCTTGTCGCCGGCCGTAAAAGTCTGCGGGGAGCTGAGAAGATGACAAACAGGAATTCAGAGAGCTCTTCATGAAAATGTCCTTTTTGTTTTTTTAAGAGAAAAATTTGAAAGGATCTTCAACAAATAATGACAGAAAATAAAAGAGTTGATATACAGACTGAAGTTTCGTCTGAGGAGAAATCTCTTCCGGGGGAACACAGTTTCTATACGTATGACGTTCATAGTACAGACACTGATTATAAAGACCAGCTGCAGATGCATTCACTGTTTTCAATGATGCAGGAGGCTGCTTCTTTGAATGCAGCAGTATATGGCTGGGGGTCTGAAGTCTTAGATAAGCTTGATACGTGCTGGCTTCTCCTGCGTGTTTCGGTACGTATGACAAGACTTCCGGCATGGCAGGAAGAAATTACAATTGAAACCTGGTCGCGAGGTGCAGACCGCCTGTATTTTTTGCGTGACTTCGTTTTTTATGATCAGAGCGGGATGAAGATCGGCGCAGGTTCAACCGTTTGGATTTTGGCAAATAAGACGACACATCGGCCCGTCAGGCCGTCAACACTTATGGAAGTGTCAAAGATTGCTATGGACAAGGTATCGGCGATGCCTGTCAATCCTCCCAAAATTGAGCCCCGGTCTGATCCGGCATGGATGGCTGATCACCTGACGAGTGAACAGACAATTGTCAAATATGCTGATTTCAGCGAAATCGACCGTAACCTTCATGTAAATAATACGCGGTATGTTGCATGGTGCATGGATGCTGTACATAACCGTACTCTGGATCAGGGAGACATACTCGGAATCGATATCAACTATAATTCAGAGATTCAATTCAGAGAAAAAGTTGTATTGTTTATTAATGAGGGATCTGACAAAGAACTGCTTGTTGACGGGTATGTTACAGGCAGGGATGTTATTGCTTTTTCTGCTGTTCTCCACAAAGGCGAAACGATTCGCTAAAAAACGGTCTTTCATGGAGTATTTTTGCGGCAAATCTTAGGTATTTAGACAAATGCAACAAAAAACGTTTCGTTTCAGGGCTTTTTACTGCTGTTTTTGCTTTCTTGTTTGCTCTGATTAGGTTATAATTTCTTTCGCGTACATGAAATGCGCGTTGCTAAGGAGGGTAAATCATGATTGTGATTTCTGATCTTGTGAAATATTATGGTGACAAAAAAGCGGTTGATCACATATCTTTCACTGTGAAAAAGGGAGAAATTCTTGGCTTTCTCGGTCCGAACGGTGCCGGAAAGTCTACAACGATGAATATACTTACAGGATATTTGTCAGCTACATCAGGAAAAGTAACGATAAACGGACATGATATTCTTGAAGAGCCCGCTGAGGCCAAAAAAGCTATCGGGTATCTGCCGGAACAGCCCCCGCTTTATCTTGACATGACTGTTCTTGAATATTTAAAGTTCATATGCGAACTTAAAAATGTCCCGAAGGAAGACCGTATCCGTCAGCTTGCTGAAATCATGAGGATGGTAAGAATTGCGGATGTTTCCGACAGGGTAATTCATAACCTGTCTAAGGGATATAAGCAGCGTGTCGGAATTGCCCAGGCTATGGTAGGCAATCCCGAAGTTCTGATTCTTGATGAGCCGACTGTCGGTCTTGACCCGAAACAGATAATTGAAATCCGCAACCTGATTAAGACTCTCAGCAAAGACCACACTGTCATTCTGAGTTCACATATACTGCCTGAGGTTCAGGCAGTATGTGACCGTGTTGTTATTATTAATCAGGGAAAGATCGCTGCGATTGATACACCGGATGCGCTGTCTCATAAGCTTGCGGGCACGTCAAAACTGTCCATGACTTTTGAAGGCTTGTATAAAGATGCTGCCAGCAAGCTCCGGACACTTCCGGGAGTAACCGGTGTCTCTTTGATCATGGAGCGGGACAATGTTCAGCAAATCGAAATTTCGGTTGATTCGAACATGGACGTCAGAAAATCAGTATTCTTTACTATGGCAACGCATTCATGGCCAATCCTCGAATTCAAGTCCCTTGATCCGACTCTTGAAGAAATCTTCCTTAGTGTAACAACATCAGATGAAAAGAAGCGGAGGTAACCCAAATGCTTGCTATTTATAAGCGTGAGCTTGCTTCATATTTTCGTTCCCCGATCGGTTGGATTGCCATTGCACTTTTTGCACTTATGGGCGGGTTCTATTTCAGCTACTCAATGCAGTCGTCCTCTTCAGTCAATATCAGCGGTGAACTGAGTTTTCTGCAGGCTGTTTTCATGGCAGTCATCCCGCTGATCACGATGCGTCTGTTCTCTGAAGAAAAAAAGAACGGTACGGAAGTTCTCCTTTATACTTCCCCGGTTCCCCTTTATAAGGTCGTTTTGGGAAAATATCTGTCAGCCCTTTCGCTCCTGGGTATCATGATGTCAAGTTCATTTCTTCATGTGATTCTTGTTATATCGATGGGCGGGCTTATCAATGCCGGCACACTCGGATCATATATCGGCTTCTTTTTCCTTGCCGCCGTATTTATTTCTATTGGTGTAATGGCTTCAGCTGTTACTGAAAATCAAATCATTGCTGCTGTGCTGAGCTTTGTGATTATTCTTTTTACACAGCTTCTGCAGACAATTGCAGCTTCGCTCGAAAGTGTTTTCATAAGTTTTCTGACCGTTATCAATCTCTTCAATCTTTCAGCGGAATCAATTTTTAAGGCTGGAGAAAGTCTTGCCAAAGCAATCAACTGGCTTGATCCATATTCCCGGACAGATTCGTATGCCATTGGCGTATTCTCAATAAGTCCGCTGATTTTTTGCCTTAGCCTGGTCGTTCTTTTCCTGTTCCTGACATATAGAATCCTTGAGAAAAGACGTTGGAGTCAGGGCTGATTTCATCTTGTATGAAAATAGGGAGGATATTTCATGAGTCATATAAACGATAACAAAGACGATTTACAGAAAGATAAGAAGAGCAGATTAAATAAGAACATAGATAAACGATCGAAATCCCTGCGCTTCTTTTCCATAGGCTCCGTAGTCTTTATCATAGCGATCCTGATTGTAGTTAATTTGCTATTTGATTCGGTTCTAAGTGAGAAATTAAGCTGGGACCTTTCAAGTACCAAAATCAACTCAATTGGCGATGTATCAAAGGGTATCGTCTCAAAGCTGGACAAAGAAGTTGAAATTGTCGGGCTTTTTGAGCTGACTGAAGAAACACAGACCCAGTATGAGGAATTTATACCCGTGTTGGCTGACTATGCGGCGAAGTCAAACGGACATATTTCTGTACGTTATGTCGATCCCGTCAAGTATCCGTCGATTATGACGGAACTTGACCCGAACAACACAATAGACCCAACAGAGGGATCGTTTGTTGTGAAGAGCACAGACAAGCTTAAAATAATCAATCCCGGCGACTGCTTCACCTTTGACGAACAGGCTTATTATCAGTATGGTACGATTGTGAAAACATCCAACGATGTAGAATATAATTTTACTGGAGCCATTGCCGCTGTTACATCTGACGTAGTAACTAAAGCGTACTTTACAACCAATCATAAAGAATCAACGCATGTTCAACTCAACAGTCTGTTATCTAATAATGCAATTGATGTCGAGGATATTTCAACACTTGAACTGACAGCGATTCCGGATGACTGTGAGCTTCTAATCATTGATAACCCGCAGGAAGATATTTCGACCTCAGATATCCCTTTGCTTACTGAGTATCTGGCCAACGGCGGAAAGCTGATTGTCATTGCAGGATTTGAAAGTGCTGACCTGACTTTTCCGAACCTGAATGAAGTTCTTCATACAATGAACCTCAACATCACAAACTCACGGCTCAGTGAAAATGACATGACCTACCGTGTTCAGGCTACCAGCGGCTATATAGGATATGCTGATATCCCGGCCGGTACATTCGCGTCTGCAGCTGCAAATCAATACCTGATTCTTGCCAGTGTCCGCGGTGTAAGTGTTTTTGATAATCCGAAATCCTATATTAAGACTGAACCGGTTATTACATCTTCATCATCAGCAGTCCTTGAAACAAACGGTGACCCGACTCAAATCGGAGTGCCCGGAATACAGAATATTGCAATGTATTCTGCAAATTCGGGCGGCAAGGTGACAAGTGAAGCAGTGGTTATCGGATCGACCTACCTGACGAGTGATGAATTCATAGGGCAATACTCTCTGAATAATCAAAATGTTACTTTTTTCAGTTCGATCGCACTTAAGCTTGTCGGAAATGCAAATACAACACAGGTGGAAGTAAAACAGATACCCAATTACACCTTAACGTCAGCTCCGACC
Organism: Mageeibacillus sp. UBA5770; assembly: GCA_002418705.1. The sequence goes on from DIEQ01000065.1 coordinate 21,846, forward strand.
GCCAATACACAGGCTGTCTGGTCAGTAATTCTGATAGCAGTTCTTCCGCTGACTTTCATTGTTATTGGAGTTGTTGTCTACAAAAAACGCAAAAACATGTAAGAATATAAGGGGATAAGCATGAAGACTTGGAAAAATTTGATCGTCCCTGCCGTGATTCTGGCAATACTTGTCGCGGGACTTGTTATTTATAATTATGCCCTGAAGGACAGGCTTGATCCGCAGGCTGACACGACTGAGACTTCTGCAATCGGTGAATACGTCTTTAGCTATGATCCGGGTGATATTGCCGACATCAAAGTTCTAAAAAGTGACGGTACCGGCTACTCTGTTTATTCAAGCGGATCTGCGGAAGATGGTTCAGTGGTATGGAGCTATGGCAGTGACAGTGAAGATTTTTCAGGCTACCATTTTTCGCAGACTAATCTCTCCGCATTTGTAAGCATTATGTCAAAATTCGAAACGGTTGAGTTTATTACGGATAAGGTAGATACGCTGTCAGAATATGGTCTCGACAAACCAGAGTATACACTTACATATACTCTTTCATCCGGTGAATCGCATACAGTTTTCATCGGCAGTCAGTCTTACGACGGCAGCACGGTATACTGTACACTCGATAATTCCGGGATCATCGCAACCACATATGTTATCAAGGCAAAGACCTGCGAAGCTGCCCTGATAGATTTCCTGGATCTGGCAATTACATCTTTCAGTACAGCGGATGTTGCCGGTGTATCCTTTAAACGTGCCGAAGATAATCTTGATCTGAATGTAGCCGGACAACTCGTTCTGACAGCTGACGGATCATCATCCGAATTCGGATGGCAGGTACAAAGCCCGTTCAATATTGAAGCAAGCACAACGTTCGGTACTCTGATGGATTCCGTCCTCGGGCTGTCAGCGACTTCTTATGCAGAACTGAAAACAGATGACTATTCAAAATACGGACTGGACCAGCCGGCGTATACTTTTGACATCACGCTTACTAGCGGAAAAAAGCTGCAGATTATGCTCTCAAGGGACATGGGCGGGATCTACTACGGCGTAACGACAGAATCTCCGGCTGTTTTCGTTTTGGGTACGTCTGCTTTGACAGGTCTTCAGACACCACTGATTGAACTGATTGATCCTTATCTGTCCTATGAATTCATCGCTAATGTTTCGCATGTCGAAGCTGATTTCCCTGAAGGCAGTTTTTCAATGGACATGAACGTTGCCAGGGGGGCAAAGATAGCCGATCCGGATTCCGAAGTTTCGGTCGATGGCATCCCGGCGAAAATTACGGACAGTTCAAAGAGGTCGTACTTTGCCGTCTTGTATGAAGCAATCGTCTGTATGAATATTTCTGACTTCGATTTTGACGCAGAACCCATAAATACGAACGATATTTCGGTCGGAATTACGCGCTGGGACGGCAGTCAAATAATAATAAGTCTTGCGGAGAAGGACGAAAATACGTATTATGCATTTATAGATGGTGAGTATCATGGATTTCTTGTATCCAAAGATGAGGTTTACAGGGATAATGGCACCAATTTATATGATTATGGAGCATGGGCTGCTTATGAACGGCTCATGGAAGCCATTGACGGCGATGACGGCAGTGGTATATATGTTATATCTGACTCATAAGAAAGGGTACACATAATGCCTTCAACAGAAACAGACAGTAGACGCAAAAAGAGATCTGCCAAAAAACGGCGGTCTCTTTTGCCGCTTCTTGTTTTCTTTATTCTTGTATTAATGGCGGCTTCCGGAGTATTGATTTACCTTGTAAGAAACCACCTCGAAGCTGCGGTCGGTGTCGATACTACGACACGCCTGTCGGCGCAAAGTGGGTTTTCATGCGAATATTCAGAAGCGCAGAAGCTCTATCCATTTTCAAACGGTGTTCTGAAAGTTACAGCTACGCGTGTTGCCTACCTTTCTATGACAGGCTCTGAAGTCTATGGAGTCGATATAGAAATGGATCATCCGTTTTGTGTCATCCGCGGTGATTATGCTCTTGTTGCTGATTCGGGCGGGTACTTCTGTGCTCTTTTGAATGAAAAGGGATTAGTTTATGAAAAACAAATGACGGGCGCGATCAGTTTTGGAGCATTGTCGCCTGATGGCCTTGCCGGCCTGATTATGGAGCAGCAGGACACTAAAGGTGCCGTATATCTTCTTGACGCTGCCGGAGAGTTCCTGGCGCAGTGGAACTCCGTTGAGTCCGGGTATCCCGTATCTATCTCCTTTGCACCTGACCGGGCAGTTGTCAATATAGCCCTGGTAGATACAGACGGCTCATCCATGCAGCCGCATCTAAAGCAGATTGGCCTTCCGACCGGCGATCAGGACAGGAAGGCGAAGGATCTTGCCCTGTATTCACCTGATGTATCTTCGATTCTGTCGAGTGTTTCTTACATAGGCAGTGACATGACGGTATTGGCCGGTATTTCAGATGTGCTATGCTTTAACAATGGAGAGATCAAGACACTTTCGACCTCATACGGGCAGATATTCAGCGTATTCTCCGTTGCTGAAGGTGTTGCGGTTATTTATACCGATGGACTGGGTCAGGAAATCCGGATGGAATATTTACGTTCTGATTTTCAGCGCGGAAATTCAATTGTTCTGGGCAATACATTTGTAGATGCCTCAACAATAGACTCAAAAGTGGTCATAGCTGTAGATGACAGGATACTAATGGTTGATGCGGCATCGCTGACTATTGAAAAGTCAGTAACTGTAGATCAGGATATCCTTCAGGTTGGTATACAAAAAGATGGTACAGTGATGGCAGTCACCGCTGACAGTGTCCGGAAACTTGCGCTGTAAAGCGTAAAAAAAGCAGGAGGTATAGGTTTTTGGAAACAGAATTAAAACTTCGTTTTTCTTCTCTTGAAGAAATGACGGAGTTGTGGAGCTCGGAATGGTTTAGCGATATTCTAATTCCTAACTCGGAAAAAACTGAGTATTATGACACGAAGTATTATGAAACAAAGGATCGTTCGCTCCTTGATCTGAGTGCGAGCATCCGTGTCCGCGCTATCCGTGACGGCGACTATGTTCATACCGTCAAAGTCGGCGGTACGAGCAGGGATGGTCTTCATCAGAGATATGAATGGAATCTTGAGACGGACGAAGATGAATTTGATGCAGATCTTTTCGCGAAACACGCCGTATCCGACGGTGATCCTTCTGAGATCCTTGAGGAAGTTCTCACTGCCATTTCAGGAAAAGAATTGAGTATGATCTGCAGGACAAGCTTTGAGAGAACTATGTCTCTGGCAGGATTTGGTGACAGCCTCCTTGAAGTTTGTTTTGACAACGGAACACTGTTTGCCAGAACGGAACAGGAAAAGCTGTGCGAACTTGAAATTGAACTTAAGCAGGGTGATGTGAGAGACGTCATTGCCTTAGGCGATGAAATTATTGCGCAGACCCATGCTGTCAGGGATGACCGCGGCAAATATGCCCGCTGTCTTGCCCTGCTTGATATCCAATGAGCACGGATTCTGCGATAGATTCCCAAAAACAGATTGAAGTCGCTGTTATAGGAGGCGGAGCTTCCGGAATGGCGGCCGCCATATTTGCGCAAAAAACGTTCACTGAAAAGTATTCCCGGAAAGGGTCTGTTACGATTTTTGAACGTAATGACCGCGTAGGCAAAAAACTGCTTATGACTGGCAACGGGCGCTGCAATCTGACAAATCTTGAAGCAGATATGTTCCATTTCCATGGGAATGATGTTCGTTTTTCAAAAGGCGCTTTGCTTCGATTCCCTCCGGAAAAGATTATTTCTTTCTTCGAGGAAATCGGTGTCATATGCACCGTTGATGAGACTCAAAAGGTATATCCCATGAGTCTTCATGCTGCTTCCGTACTGGATTCACTGCGGCTTTCTATGGATGACCTGGGCATCCAGGTCAGAACCGGTGTCCAGGTTACGGATATATCCGCTGATAAAAATGGATTTATAATTTCACTTTCAGATAAAAGCAGTTACAGAGCCTCAAGCGTTATTATTGCTGCAGGCGGCATGTGTGCTCCGGCAACCGGATCTGACGGAAACGGATACAGGCTTCTGACGAAGTTCTCCCATAAGCTTTATAATCCGATTCCGTCAATTGTTCAGCTTAAAACCGATACGAAGTTCTGCAAACCCCTGTCCGGCAACAAAATCCAGGGATCAGCAGCCCTTTATATCAGCAATCGAAAAATCAGGGAAGAAGCCGGTGAAATCCTGTTTACAGACTATGGTCTGTCAGGTCCTCCAATTCTGCAGCTATCCGGTTATGTATCGCGCGCTGTCGCCGATACATCGAAAAGTGATCCTGCCTCCCGGATTCAGGTGTGTATTGATTTTCTTCCTGAATATTCAATTGATGAAGTTCGTACCATGATGTTTCTTCGCAGGAATTCCTTTGGCAATCGTAGACTTGATGATTTCCTCACGGGATTATTTCACAAGAGGCTTGCTCTCGGGCTGCTTCGGGAAGCAACAGATAAGCCTATGTCTGCCTTGGTATCGTCTCTTTCCGACAAGGAAATAGAATCCCTTTCAGCTGCATGTAAATCTTTATATATAAAAGTGACGGGAACCATGCCTTTTGCCAATGCACAGACAACGGCCGGCGGTATTTCCACGTCTGATTTTGATCCTTCAACGCTTGCATCCGCAAAATGCCCCGGGCTTTTTGCATGCGGTGAAGTCCTTGATATAGACGGGGACTGCGGCGGGTATAATCTGCAGTGGGCCTGGGCATCCGGATTTCTTGCCGGAAGCAGCGCTGCTCAATATGTTATAAAAGAGAAAAACGTATGAGACTGGAAACGACATTGTCTTTTAGCCTCGATGAATATAGCCGACTTCCTGATTCCGTAAATAATATGGGAGCACAAGATACCGATGCCGCCCATACAAAGGAAAAAGACCTGTTAATTCCTGCCTTTCGATCCCTTAAAAAGCCGGTTTCACCGAAAGTCCGGTGTATAATCCTTAAAAAATCAATTGATGCGAGAAAAAAATCACAGATACGCATTACTTTCCGTGTTTGCCTGACGGATGAAACCGATAAGACAGACGGTCGCTCAATTAAAGCCCCCGTTATATTGCCGGACAATCCTCGTCCAGTGGTCATCGGATTTGGTCCGGCCGGAATGATGGCCGGGCTGATGCTTGCCAGAAACGGACTCTGTCCGATTATTATCGAGCGTGGCTGCATGGTAGATAAACGTGCACGGGATGTTGAGCAGTATTTTTCTACGGGGAAACTCATTTTGCATTCAAACGTCCAGTTCGGAGAAGGCGGTGCAGGAACTTTTTCCGATGGAAAGCTGAGTACAGGCGTCTCTGATATCAGGCGTTCTTTCATACTTGAAACTTTTGTCGGTGCCGGTGCCCCTCCTGAAATCATATATCTGTCCCACCCTCACGTGGGAACGGACCGGCTGAGGGAAGTTGTGATGAATATTCGCAGTGAAATCCAGTCGCTTGGCGGTACAGTTCTTTTCGAGCGTCAGGTTACCGGATTTTATCGGGCTAATTCGTCTGTAAAAGGGG
>DIEQ01000124.1:0-3611 GCA_002418705.1 Mageeibacillus sp. UBA5770
ATTTCCTCAAAAGCCCTTTTGTCCCATGTAATTTGCGAGATCTGCTACGCGGCAGGAATACCCCCATTCATTGTCATACCAGGCAACTACCTTGGCCATGTTTCCCTGAAGGACTTGGGTGAACTCCATATCCACTATGGAAGAGTGGGAGTTTCCCTTAAAGTCCATGGAAACTAAAGATGATTCTTCGCAAGCCATAATACCCTTCAATTGTTTTTTTGATGCATGTAGCAAGGCATCTTTGAGATTTTCCGTTGTTGTTTTGCTGCGAAGCTGGGCAACGAAATCGACAATCGATACTGTTGGAGTCGGCACGCGGAGTGAGTACCCGTCAAATCGACCGGCAAGGTCGGGAATTACCAAAGACAATGCCCTTGCGGCGCCGGTTGTGGTCGGTATGATATTCTGCCCCGCCGCACGGGCCCGTCGCAAATCTCTGTGGGCAAGATCGAGGATGCGTTGGTCATTGGTATAAGAGTGGACCGTTGTCATCATACCTTTCTCGATACCAAAAATTCCATGAACAACAAACACGGGTGGAGCAAGACAATTGGTAGTACAGGATGCATTGGATACTATATGGTGTTTCCTATGTTTATAATCTTTATGGTTGACGCCCATAACAATCGTGATGTCTTCTTCTTTTGCTGGAGCAGTAATGATAACCTTCTTTGCCCCGGCCTCGATATGGGCCGCTGCTTTTGGGCCGCTGAGAAAAAGACCCGTACTCTCAATAACTATGTCGATACCTTCTTCCTCCCAGGGGATGGTTGATGGATCGCGCGGAATGCAATATTTTTTATGATGTGGTCATCAATAATGAGGCTATCTTTTTTGACCTTGACCTCTCCGGGATAACGTCCATAATTTGTGTCATATTTAAAAAGGTGGGCGTTGGTTTCCACATCAAAGAGATCATTAACTACTGCAACACAGAGCGTCTGGGGATACCTTTCAATGACGGCTTTCAGTACCTGCCGCCCTATCCGTCCAAAACCATTTATTCCAAGGCGAATCATAGTGTACTCCTTTTAATTGTCATCAATACGATACTTATGTTCATTCATTAAATCACAACATGTTTGCAGTGTCTTGTGATGTTTGGCGTTGTCAAGGGCGATAGCACTGAGATTGGCTATAGCCTTTAAAAACTTGGTTTCGTCATCATTAAATTTATGAATTTTGTCCGAGTAGACCCGCAGAACACCAATGGGATTTTTTGCGAGCATTAACGGTAAAGCAAGTACTGATTTTATGCCTTCGGCTTTTGCCTTTGCTCCGTACTGAAAGTTCATATCGGTCTGGACATTCTTCAACCACGTAGTTTCACCCGAGAGAACCTTCTGATCCAGTCTACTTTCTTTTACTAAAATTGGCCCCTTATGAAGGTAATCTTTAGAGAGACCGCAAGCTGCCCCAAGGATCAGCTGTTTGCTCTGTGAATCCAGGAGCCTGATGCTGCAAGCCTTAATCTGCATGGCGCCAACTATGCATCGGACGATCTCGTCCAGAACTTTGGACGGGTCCAGAGAGGCATTGATGACCATGGCTACATCGTACAGGGCAACGAAATAATCCGTCTTCTTTTCTTTCATATTTCCACCCTCCTTACATCGTAATGAACGTCTGATAATAATTATTTAGTAAAAAAAATAACACATCAACTTTGTCAAATTACCCATATGGAATAAAATTCGTCAAATGATATCATGAATCGATTGAATTTTGTTCGGTAGTATTGGCTTGAAAGTGGATTTATTAACCCGGTCGGAGCGGTTTGTCATAAAATCTTTTTAAGCGATCGGAATGTTTTTCCTTTTTCACCAGTCATCCTGAAGCCCTGTTCTAAAGGTTTTGGTCATCAAGGTAGTTTACACCTATCAATACCCTGACTTTTAATTCTTATTGTATTCCGCTTACAGGTAAACTAATTTTATCCATAAATCTATCCCTGCTATTAACCACACTGTAAACGTTATCGAAGGGGGTTTTCGTGAAGAAAAAAAAGGAAAAAAAAGTTGTAACGGGTCATATCAAAATAAAGAGAAAATATGGAGATCGTTTTTTTCGTGAACGTGTAAGCCAAGCCGTAAGAAGCATACTCACTGATCTACATCCCTATGCTGATGAAATCGATATCAAATTCTACCCAGATGGGTTACCAGCAGTTTTGTCCTCGCAAATTAACCACGTATTTGAAATTAGAGATTCAGTGCCACAAATGATTTCCTGAACCGCCCACTCCTGATTATCAGGTGAAAGCAAATTTTGATGTTGTGAACATAACAAGAGTAAGGGAAGCAGACGGATGGGGGTATTACCCCCTAACCATATCTGTTGCTTTATAGAATGATAAATTGTCAGATAAAACAAAATAGGAAGGTGAGTTAAAATGAATACTGCAATATGAATAAAGATTTTGTATTTTAAAGAATTTTGGCCATAAAATGTTGGGGGGGTATAGATGTTTGTCGTCGAGGTTGCCGATTTCCGTCGTTCAGGAGGTCACTCTCATTTATTCTCTAAGAAAATCAGATGAAAACTTCCAACGCTTTTCTCGCAATATCTTCACCCCATTCCTGAATGAAGTGCCCAGCATGTTCAACCTCGTATGGTTCGGGACAATTTTGTATTATATTTCTGAGATAACTCATGACGGATGGGCCAAGTACCGGGTCCTTCATACCAATTGCCATAAACGTGGCACCGGACCATTTGGTATTTAACCATCTGCGGGCACGTCGGGATAATTCAGCACCTGGAGCATCTGGTGAATCAGGGACTATATTGGGGAAACGCCTCACCCCTGCCTTATAGCGAATATCCGGGAATGGAGCATCATAAGCGTTGCATTCTTCAGGTGACAGATGTGGGCATGTCCTTGACATAAGTTTGCCCACCGCCATATCGTGATTCTTATTAGTCCAGGCTCGCCAGGCAAGGAATCCTTCTGAAAGAGGAATATCACCGGTACCGAGTATCGTGTTCATCACCAGAAGACGGGAAAACCTCCCAGGCATGTCCATCGGCATGGTAAGACCGAGTAGCCCACCCCAATCCTGACACACAAGAGTAATATCGGTCAAATCGAGTCGCTCGATAAGCAGCATGATGGTCCTGCGATGAAAATCAAAAGTATAAACAGCCTCATCCATGGGTTTATCAGATCGTCCGAAGCCAAACATGTCGGGTACCACAATTCTGTGTCCGGCATCCTTAAAAACAGGAAGCATCTTGCGGTAAAGATAGCTCCATGTCGGTTCTCCATGCAGGCACAGGAATACCTGCTTTGCATGTCTGGAACCTTCGTCAAGATAATGCATGCGTAACCCCCCGTATCCGGCAAGATCATCGATGTAGTTCGGATTGAAAGGATAACCAGGAAGATGGGCAAAACGTTCATCTGGTGTCCTTAAAGCCTGTATCATAGTGAAACCTCGTTCTTCTTAATATATGGAATCATTACTGTCCGGAATAATCCGTGAATANNAATAAGTTCAATTGGTTAAGATTTTTGTTTCTATCGTATGTGTAGTCATGGAATGTAAGTAGCTGAAACATAGATGTTCTTTCAAATAGTGAAACACTCAAGACCTGTAAAATTGTGTAGA
>DIEQ01000124.1:3738-7290 GCA_002418705.1 Mageeibacillus sp. UBA5770
CTTGCCATCGTTGTTTGTAGAGTTGGGCGATGGTGATGGCGGGCAGAAAAAAGTTGTTGGACAGAAACACCAGGGTTTTGTCGGTTTCGGCGTCGTAATATCTCACTCTGCGGAGCTTGTCGGAATAATCCCCAGCCGACTTCGGAACGGTCAGCAGAATAGATTGATCGCACATAACCCCGGTGGATTTGTCCACCGGGTGGGAGTAGAGTCTGCGGCACTTTAGATTCGACTTGGCCCGGATAACAAAGACCGACGAAGCCCGAGTGACGGTGTGGAGTCTGGAGAAGTCCAGGAAGCCGCGATCCATAATGTAGAAAGCGCCTGTTTCCAGAGGAATGATGTCTATGACGTTGACCTCGTGGAATTTGCCGTCGGAGATGTAGATAAAGCTCGGTATATTGCCCCGCAGATCCAGCAGCGTATGGAGACGGACGGCCCCTTTTGTCTCCCGAAAGCGTGCCCAGGGAAAGAGGGACAGGCACAGGTCGATCGTCGTGGCATCCAAGGCGTACACCGTGTTTTCGAGTTCTACAGCCAACGGTTCCTTGTGGTAGAGCTTCCTGGCGATACCGATCAAATGATGGGCAAAATCGGCGTAGATGCGCCAGTCCCGCATCTCGTTCGCTTCCGCTATGGTGCTGCGGGAAACCTTGCTGCGGATACCCATATGATAGAGCTTGTTGCTTTGCGCCCGGAGGCAGACCTCGATGTCCCGCAGACTTTCCCGATACGTCAGTTGGGCAAAGGCCATGATGCGGAACTGACCCATGCAGGTGAAACTCTTCACGCTGAAGTTGCCTCGGTATCTCTCCACGCAGCGCCGAAAGGTTTTCAACGGCATGAAGTCCATGATTTGGGTAAACACAAGCGGACCTGAATACATGTGCGTTCCTTCCCTGAAATAATCTCTGGGAAGGTTTACAGATTCCGCTATGCGTTTTCAAGTCGAGGACAAACATAAATGGCATCTTTTATAAAATATGTTACAGTGTTACAAAACTTAATGACCAATTATTCCGGACAGTAGTGATATGGAATGAATAATCTATATTCGAGCTGAAGAAGATCAGTTCTCCAACTATCACCTGGCAAGTAAGTATATCCTTTGCTATTTTATATTACCACCTGGAATAATGAATAGCTTGATAAAAATGACAGAACAACATCTTGTGGATAAAAAATAATTGACATACGAATGGAACTTTCTTATATTTACCCCGTAAGAAAGCAAAACCTTATCAAAAATGTTATAAACTAGCTTGGGACGCCGTGGTAAAAAATGGAGGAGTGAATCTACAGATGCACCTAATACCAGAATTCTTATATCAAGTAGTATTTACCTCCCACTTACCGCTCATTCAACTACTATTGCATTGTCAGATTTATTTATTAAGATATCAATCAAGATACCACTTCCACGCAGGTATCGTGTGAAGCTCAAAATTGGGTGGGTTGTAGCAATCCAACATAGCAAAAAGATATACATTGAGGAGGTAGCGTATGAAAAAAGTATCAATGTGGAGCGTGATGGTTGTAGCGATTTTTATGATGACAATGATGTTTGCGCTGCAATCACAGGCACAACTGGAGAAAGGTCCATGGTCTCTCGGAGTACCGGAGTTGGCGGACGTCGGCTACAAAGGGGGAGGGGCAATAGTGACCGAAGCCGGTACGGTAAAAAAGATTGAGAAGATGGCAGGTGTGAAAGACGGGCTGCAGATGAGATTGGTGACAGCCCAGGGTGGCAAGTGGCTCGTTTACATGGGGCCAAAATGGTTCATTGAAAACCAGAAAGTGAAGTTTAAGGTTGGCGACGCCGTCGAGGTAAGAGGTATGAAGTTGGGTAGCGCTATCATTGCCTCAGAAATAAACAAAGGAGAGTGGACCATGAAACTTCGCAATGAAGAAGACGGTATGCCATCCTGGGAATGCTGCTTCCCGCGTAAATTAAAGAAAGAAGAATGAGATAATTGGCGACCCACCCATTTTTTGAGTAGAATTAGTAAATTTATAATATAGAAGAAAGATAATGGCTTGACGCAGGCCTTGACCCTCTGATTGTGCTTGTCCCAACCATGGACAAGGCTGCAGATTGCCAATATATACGCACGCTGGCCGATCCGATAAATTTCTGGTAAAAAATATGCGGCATTTCTCATAGAAAGGGTGGTGATAAAATTGATAGTGCGATATTTGTTGAATACATTAATATTTTTTCTGCCCCTTCTGTTACTAAACCAACTGGCGATGACGTGTTCCGCAAATGATTCTGTGCCCAAGATAACGGTCCAGGAGCTGAAAGCTAAACTGGATAGAGGTGAGGACGTGGTGATTCTCGATACCAGAACAGGCCGGGATTATGCAGACAGCAAAATCAAAATCAAAGGTGCCATCAGAATCCCCATAGTCCAACTGGAAAGCAGGTACAGGGAATTGCCGGCAGACAGGGAGATCGTGATCTATTGAACCTGACGCAATGAAGGCACTAGCGCCCGTGCGGCGCAGATTTTGTTGGACAAGGGTTTTAAAAATGTGAGCGCCCTTAAGGGCGGCTTTCATGCCTGGAAGGATGCCGGCTACCCCACAGAACCAAAGTGACGATATTCCGACATCTTCTGATTCACTTTCTGTTGTGAAGATAAAACTACGGAGTGACTGATCCCCGCTTCTACTTCCCTGTTACCTCGAACTGTTTTTCCAGAAGGCTGTCGAAAGAACGGCAATTCCAACATATAATCCAGCCATCCCGGTCAATCAATATCTTGACGGGTACGCCAACAACGCCATATGTTCGGGAAACATTACCGTCTTCGTCAAGAAGAATGGGATAGGGGAGGTCATATTTTTTTGCATACGCTGTCATCTTTTCCCGGGATTCCATAATATTGATACTCAATAAAACCAAGCCCTTTGCTCTGTATCGGGAATAGATGTCCTTTAGACCACGAATGGCGGCGCGGCAGTCGGTACACCAGGTACACATGAAATACAGAACAACTGTCCTCCCCTTAAAATCGCTCAGATTGACGATTCGGCCGTCCAAATCTTTCAGGGTAAAATCAGAGGCGCGTTCAGTCCTTTTGGGTTGTATATTCTGCTCCGCCTGCGCAATATTTTGAAGTGAGAAACATGTAACGATTGTGAATATCAGTATGAAGTTAAAAAACCGTCGAACATCGATTTTCATAGGTTGTCTTTTTCTGGCTGTATCCATGGAGAATTCGCTTTCTTACTTGATAAATATAGGGGAAAGGCAATTGAGTGTCAAGAAAATACTACCGTTTAGTCCACATTGTCGACATTAAAAATCACTACGGTAAAAAAATAAGAACAACTCCAAAAAAGCAAAAGGTAAATTAAATCAAGGATGGTTATTACCAGCACCGCACCTTGCATGGAATCACGATTCTTTTGCCCGCCGTTATTATTTTTGTTTATTTCCTCCGCCTCAATCTGGCATTTTCTTCTTTCCGGACCATTGCTGAAAAGACTGAATCTGCTTATCCAGATCCTTGGTGAGTGCACTGCCGTGAGAAGCCGCGAGCACCT
>DIEQ01000038.1 GCA_002418705.1 Mageeibacillus sp. UBA5770
AACATCTTTCAAGATTCCAAAATGACCGTATTGATTAATTGCGTAGCAAGCGAAATTGGAAAAATTGATTATTGGTCATGATTGGACTTCCACCTTCAGCGACATACCCGACCTAAACGCCATAATAAACCGCACCTCATAGAAAGTGCCCTTTTCCTTCACCGTATGGACATCAGCGCTGGGGAAGTTGTCCCAGTCAAAGGCGTTTTGCAAGGTTTACGCAATGCTCATTAGTGCAACGGATGGTTGTTTTTTTGTGAAGGGCCATATAATATAATGAGATAGACGGGCAGATGTCTGCGCGAAGACCGATACTATGGAAATAGGCCGCGCTTTCAGACGTACTGGAAAGGCGGCTCTTGATGGAGCTGTACAAGTAGATTGTCAGGACAGCTGGTCTGACATGTTGTGCGTGAGGTTTAACATGAAGAAATACATCCTGGTCCTGAATTGCGGAAGCTCGTCGATCAAATTCAACCTTTTCCAGCCAGACGACTGTTTGTTTCTACATGGTTTGCTGTCCGGAATCGTCGAAGAAATCGGCAACCTGTCCAAAAGCTGCCTTAAATCCGAATGGTGCGGGGAAAAGGACGTGGAAACTATCGCCGTCAAAAACCACCATGAGGCGCTTTCGGCCATATTCAGCCTGATGAACCGACACGGCGTTGACCTCCAGACCATCGCGGCGGTCGGCCACCGCGTTGTGCATGGCGGTGAACGCTACAGCGCCAGCGTGGTAGTCGACGAACAAGTTCTACAGACGATCCGCGAACTGATCCCGCTTGCACCGCTCCACAACCCGCCTAACCTGGCCGGCCTGGAAGAATGCATCCGCATGATGCCCAGCGTCCCGCAGGTCGCAGTCTTCGACACCGCCTTTCACGAATCAATGCCGCAATCCGCCTACCGCTATGCAATCCCGGAAAAATGGTTCAAGCAGTACGGCGTGCGTAAATACGGCTTCCACGGCATCTCCCATATGTTTGTCGCCCGCCGCGCCGCGCGCTTCCTCGGCATCCCCTTCAGCCAGTTCAGCGGTATAACCGCCCACCTGGGGAACGGCTGCAGTATCACCAAAATTTTGAACGGCCATTCGGTCGATACCAGTATGGGTTTCACACCCCTTGAGGGAGTCGTCATGGGAACCCGTTCGGGCGATATCGACCCGGCACTGATCAGCTATGTCGCCGGCAGGCTGGCGAACGAACAGAGCATAAGCCGCGAAGCCGCCTTTGACCAGGTTTTCAAGGCACTCAACAAGGAAAGCGGCCTCAAAGCACTCGGCCACACCAATATGATGCAGGACATCCGCGCGAAAGCCGAGTGCGGAGATGCTGAGGCCATCAACGCAATCGACGTCTACGCCTACCGCGCGGCCCGCTGCATCGGCCAGTACTGGGCCACCCTGCCGGCTGCCGACGCTATTGTCTTTACCGCCGGCGTCGGTGAAAACGAAGCCTACGTCCGCAAAAGGATCCTCGGTTTTCTGGGAAACCTGCAGATTGATGTTGACGATGGCCAGAACGCCCTGCGCCGCAAGGAAGTCGTCATCGGCCGCAGCCGTTTGAAATCAGGACGTGAGCTGTTGGTCATGGTCATTCCAACAGACGAGGAAAGTGTGATCGGGTATGACGCCCTTTATATGGGGCATCTGAAGCAGCCGGCGCCCGATGTTTACCCGTTCGAGGCAAATACAATTGTTGGTTGTTAATTCTGCCACATTGTGTGAAGAATTACATTCGCAGCACCGGGGCGGCTGTTCGTGGTAGAATGGCGTTATAGCCACTTCATCGATCACGCCAGGGAGGTGCCGGTCATGAAATTTCGTCAAAACAGAATCCTGCGGATCCTTTTGATCGCGCTGTTGTTCGTTTTTGCCCTGCCTGGCATCGTAAGCCATGCGCAGAGCAGCACGCCAGCGGTATATGTTATCGCCATCGACGGCGAGATCACGCCGGCGATGGCCGTTTTTCTGCAACGCAGTCTCGATGAGGCCGCCGCCAGCAGCGCCGAAGGTGTCATTATCGAGATCAGCACGCTCGGCGGACGGGTCGACGCAGCCATTGACATGCGTGACGCGATTATCCTGTCCGGTGTTCCGGTGGTCGTTTACATTCGCGACCGGGCAATTTCGGCTGGCGCCCTCATTTCCATCGCAGCCAAAACCATTATCATGGCACCCGGCAGCCACATCGGCGCCGCCGAACCTATACCCAACGAACCCAAAATCATGGCCTTTGTCAGCGGTGAATTTCGTACAACCGCCGAGCGCAATGGCCGTGATCCGCAAATTGCTGTAGCCATGGTCGACCGTTCGGTGGTTATTCCCGGGTTGGTCTCAGAAGGCGAAATTCTTGACATGTCGGCCAATCAGGCGCTGGCTTATGAATATGCCGATCATCTGGCCGATAATCGGGAAGACGTCATGCAGGTCATGGGTTGGCAGAACCTGGTCACTATAGAGGTCAAACCTGATTTCCGTTTCGGCATCGCGCAGTTCCTTACCAGCTATGAAATAGCTTCCGTTTTACTTATTTTAGGCCTTCTGGCTCTGCTGGCCGAATTTTTTACACCCGGTTTTGGTGTGGCTGGCTTCGTTAGCATTGTTTGCTTTGCTTTGTATTTCGCCAGCGGGTTTTTAGCCGGTTACACCGAATGGTGGTCGGTGATTATCTTCATTATCGGTATCGTTTTTTTGTTGATAGAGCTGGCTGCGCCCGGATTCGGTGTCTTCGGTATTGCCGGGCTGCTCTCGATCTTCATCGGTATTGTTCTGGCCGCGCCCACCCTGGCTTTGGGCGTGCGCACACTGGCGATTGCGCTGGTCGCCCTACTGATCGCAATTCCGGTCTTTTTCAAGCTATTTGGCAAGTTACGCTTTATCCAGCGATTTGTCCTGTCAACGGCAGAAACAATCGAGAGAGGTTATACCCATGCTGAATCGAAAATCGATTTGCTGGGCCGGACCGGCAAAACCCAGACCGTGCTGCGGCCGTCGGGCATCATTATTCTTGACGGCCAACGGGTCGATGCTGTCGCTGATGGTGAATTTATTGATAAACACGTGCCGGTTAAAGTAATACACGTCGAAGGGACGAGGGTTATTGTTCAAAAGACTGACGGTTGATCCTGACTGATAAAGCCCAATGTCAGCTTACCTTGATGCTCTTGATGAGTCAGTTTGGGATGAACTGGCAGCGGAGCTTGTCATTGCCGATAATGAACTTGTAGTTCAGAATAAAGAGAAAGAAAAGCTAACAGATGAGCTAGCTAATGCCAATAATATAATAAAAGGAAAATTGACGAAATGCTGCGCTATTATGAGAGTAAAGGCAGTAAGATTATTTGTTTGAATGACTTGTTAATGTAAGCCGGACACTGGTTCGCAAAGTATACTTTATGGAAACCATGAAATGTCTTCGTCTTTCGGTGAAACCGTCCAGGAAAGGAAGTACATCTGTGAAAAATTGAACAGATGCAGAAAATGATAATGAAAAAATTAAATGATTATTTATACTCAGGCGATACCGTTCTTAAGATATTACAGTTATATGCAAAGGATTTGAAACAGTCGGCGAAAGAAACGGATAATCAGATTGATCTTTTGCACTGTAATGTTCTGCTTCAAATTGCGGAGCTTCTGCAGCACAACGAATTCCTGACTTCGCAATCTCAGAGGATTCGGGAATACTATAAATTTATGGCGAATGACTATCCTTTTCTTGCATTTACTTTTAAGGGCCGAATTAAGTCTCTGATACGCGCGGAAGCAAAATTCAACGGATACATCGTAGAATATATTTATGATTATTATATTGAACACGGCACTTACCCGTCTCTTCCTGAACTGAAAAGCAATCTGAACTGTTTTCGAGACTTGATTGCATACAGAATTGTGATTTCACTTCCCAAATGTCATCTGAAAGAAGGCGAGATCTGCGCGGCGGAAGAGAACAAATATCTATATGATGTTGCCAACAAGCTGCTTGGTTTCCTTGAGGAACGCGGATTTACTGCAGAACCGGCATCTTTTGCGGGCAAGAATAAATCTCCCTTATTACAAGCGAGCGTAAGCCCATACTATAGGGATTATGTTGAGAATCCGGAGGCCAGCGGCTATCGTTCGCTGCATATAACACTGTACGACAACATAGCCCGTTGTTATGTGGAAGTACAGCTTCGTACAAAAGAGATGGACGATTTTGCTGAGATCGGTCCTGCCAATCACTTAGGTTACGAAAAGCGGCAGGAAAGAGAGCGAGCCAAACGAGAAGCCATTCCCAAAGGAGAAAACATCTATTTTGATGAGGCCTATGAAAGAGTAATCACATTGCAGCAGCTTGAATTATCCAAAATAGATGTAAACATGTTTGCAGCAGTGGATAATTCCCTTATCAACGATGGCTGCGGCCTATACCGCGGAAGACTTATTCTTCCGTATGAGCATCTTTCTAGGTTTCAGAATGATTTGATAGATTAGGTTGGTTGAGATGAGCATAGATAAGATATCCTTGGTTAATTTAATAAATACTATGAATGAAATAATACAGCGTTGCGAAGAAAGTTGCGGGGCTGTATTTCTTCATATTATAGCAAACCATATGTCAAAAATGATGCTAGTTTCTTTAAATGACGTCACCTATTAACCAACGTCCGTCCGGAATTTCAGCTGCTGACGATCAATCATTTGCTAGTGTACTACCATATTTATGTCTTTGCGAAGAGTAATATTCAAGATTAATATGAAATCAGAATATTCTCATTGAAAAACACTTCTATTTGACCGTTCATTGGGACACTCATTTTGATATAATCCCGCGTTTGACACTTACAAAAGAGAAAAGAGCCGCAAATGCCTGTAATACAGTCATCTGCGGCTTTCTGGATCCATGCTGAATCTGCGTAATGTCTATTTTCCCAGCTTCGTCATTTTCACGATTTTCTTCATTTCTTTTTTGTGCAATAGTTCCAAATCGGTTCGGAATCCGAACTCATCGTGCAAAGCATCCGTGATATCTGTGCGGGTATAGACTGGAATATAGCCGTCACTTTCCTTTTCCAAGAAATCCATCTCACACAAGGTCTTCACAATGACTTCTCCGCTGGGCGTGTCCTCGGGCAGGCGCAAGCGGATCTTCTTGACTAAAATCCGGTAAACGAGAAGAGCGATGAAACAAGTCAGAAAGTGAGCCAGAATGCGGTCATCACGTTTTAAATAGACCGGTCTTGCTTTAAGCTTACTCTTCATAATCCGGAAAGTGGCCTCGATTTCCCAACGCCCTTTATTGATAGCAATAATGGCCAGAGGGTCATCCTCCAAATTCGTGCAGACAGCGTAAAAGCCATCGTATACCATGATACGCATTGATAAAAAGAACGTGATACGAGCATTTTATTACCTTATGGCTGTTGATGGAGAAGTCGATGGAGAAGAACTGACAAAATTCGATGAAATCAGTAAGGAAATTGACGGCGCGGATTTTGAGAATTACAAAGACACTTTAATTGAAGAATGTATGGCACAAATTGCTGCCGCAATCACAGATGATGAGGTTTTTGATGTCATTCAAGAGAATCTCGATACAGCTCTGATCAATGGCGCAGGGGAAGTATCGAGTGGTATACCGGTGAGACTTCTTGTGTGGAATATGCTTGCTATCGCATTTGCCAACGATGACTATTCCGAACTGGAGCATAAGCTTATCCTGCATGTTGTTCGAACGTGCAAAATGGATCGAAGTGTGTTTCTTGAAATGGAAATACTCATTAAAACGGCAGCTTCGGTTAACAAAGAACTTGCATGGATTCAGACAACAAATAAAACATATGCGGAAATAAGACCTATTGTCGAAGAGCTTGAAAAAAGGCAAAGAATCATTGTTGAGAGCGCCAGGGACTTGATTGAAGATGAATTTGAGTCGGACGCAATCTATGTGGCCCAGCCGGAACTTTTAGATAAAGCAAAAGCAAAAATCGGAGAAAAGTTTACTCCGTTTGCGACGGAGATTGGTGAAAAAACGAAAAAGGCGGCTGACGACACAAGAAAAGCTGCTGACGACACAAGAAAAAAACTGGAAGAAAAATTCACTCCCGCAGCTTCAGAGATTAAGGCAGGAGCAAGTAAGTTTTTGGACAAGTTAAAAGCAAAAACACAAAAGTAAGACACTTCCGAAATTGATGTTCCGGAAGGAAACAATACTGGAAAACCCGTGAAACAGTAAGGGGGAAAATGAGATGCCTTTACCACTTTTGTTTATAGGAGCTGCCGTAATCATGAGCGCAACCGGAACCGGGCTGTCAACGAAGGCTGGCTTTGATCAATCACACGCCAAAAAGCTCAATGACTGTTCAAACCAACGGATTGACAATGCAGCTATACGGCTTGACTATCTCAAGAAGCATTGCAGTTTGTCACTACAAAACCTGGGCGAAGAAAAAATATTTGTCCTTAACGGAAGTATTAAAACATTTCTCGACGTGTTCAGACAGTTAAAAAACGTAGATTTTACTGACTCAGTCGGCTTGATTGAATTACACAAGCTGCATATTGACCATAAAGAATTCGACAAGCTCGAAGAAATGAGTAAGTTTTCGTTTTCGTTGGCTGAAGGTGTATCAGCAGGTGCTACCGGCGGCGTTCTGACAGTCTTTGGTGCATATGGCGCCACAGCATCCTTAGCATCTGCATCCACGGGTACGGCCATTGCAACACTTCATGGAGTTGCTGCGACTAATGCAACACTCGCCTGGTTTGGCGGCGGCTCTCTCGCTGCCGGAGGGGCGGGAATGGCCGGTGGAGCAGCCGTTCTCGGCGGAATTGTTGCCGGCCCGGCATTACTTGTCATGGGCATCATTACCGGAGCAAAAGCCGGGAAGAATCTTGAAAATGCCAAAGCGAATGCTGCAAAAACAAATGAAATATGTGAGCAGTTTGAAAATGGTGCGTTACAGTGCATCGCAATCCGCAGACGAACCAATATGTTTTACAATTTGCTTACTCGTCTGGACGCATATCTCATGCCTTTAGTTTATGATATGGAAAACATCATCAGAAATGAAGGAACGGACTATTCCGTCTTTTCTGCAGAAAGTAAAAAGATAATAGCTTGTGCTGCATCAGCAGCAGTTACAGTAAAAACAGTGATTGATACTCCTATCCTGTCTGCAGACGGATCCCTTACAGAGGCATGCGAAAAAGTTGCAGCGCCGCTGCTTCTGGATATGGATAAAAAAGAAAAGCAAATGAGTATTGAGTAAAAACATAAAAATTCGAGCATGGAATCCAAAAAATTGGACGGCTCAACTGAGTGTTTCCGTCTGCGAATTAATGTTTGCGGTTGACGAAGAATTCACCGTGTGTTAAAGTATCATATGATACCGACAAGGGGGGCAGCTCGATTGCTAAGTCAACAAGATATTGAATCAGTTCTTTCTGATATGCGGCAGGCAATCCGCTGCAACCGATGCTTTCTTGTCCCCAGAAAAGATAATATGAATACATTGGCGCAGTTGGGTATTACCGGTAAAGATGCATTTGACGAGATTATACAGCTCACATATAAGGATTACTTTCAGGGCCCTGTGACTGACTGGGATCGACCGACGGAGGATGCTTTTTGGGTTTTCAAAAGGACCATTCAAAATGAAGTTATATATATCAAATTCAAAATCGAATATCAAAAAAATGGAGGAGCAAAATTTGTAAGTTTCCATATTGATAGGCCTGGGATTTGAAGACGATGGAAAGAAGGAAGCAAAGTGGGAAAGAAAATATTTTGCCCGGTATGCAGGGAAGATCAGGAATACGAAATCAGGAAAGAGACGGAGACATATCCGGTTAAAAATGAACCAGTTACGATTGATGCAGATGTTACCTATTGCTCTGGCTGTGGAGAACAGATTTGGAATCAGGAAATTGACGATGCGAATCTGAAAAATGCATTTCGAATCTATCGTACTAAGCATGGCTTACTTCAGCCTGAAGAGATTAAAAGAATTCGTGAAAAGTACGCACTGACCCAGGTTGCTTTCGCACAGATTCTTGGGCTTGGGGAGAAAACGATAGCGCGATATGAGTCAGGAAGCCTTCAGGATTCGGCGCCGAATAATCTCATATTTCTTGCCGGATATCCTGATGCTTTTAAGATTTTACTTGAGAAGAATAAGGAGCACATTTCCGAAACCTGTTACGAGGACGCACTGGAACGCGTGTCTGCCTTTGAAGTTAAGACTGTAAGTAAAGGTGGAAAAATCGCCTACAGTATGTCTCCTTCGGACAATTATGACATACAAAATTCAAAAAACTATTATGGAGGACTTTTTTATGTTTGTGCCGGATAAAAGCTGCATGCAATTTGAAGGATACCGATTTGATGCAATGCATTTTGAAAGCGTCCAGGGCCGTGATCAGAATGCGCAATATGAGTTATCACCGACATTTTCCAAAGCCGTGTCAGTACAGAACGACAATATCGAAGTACAGTTATCCTTGAATATTGAATCCACTCCGGATAACCCTGCTCCATTCTCTCTTCACATTGCCATGACTGGAAAGTTTGTCCTCACCATGGCTCAAGAGGACAACAAATTGCGCGAACAACTTATTAATGATAATACTGTTGCCATCATGTTTCCGTTTCTTCGTTCAGCGGTTTCAACATTAACGACAACAGCTAATTTTCCGCCCCTGATACTTCCCGTCATTAACCTTTCGACACTTTTTGCAAAAGTAGAGGACGAAGGGTGAATATTCCGGTATAACAAACGGTCCGGAGCAGAGTCCAGTTGCGGGAGGACTGGGTTTTTCCAGCATCTGGCTGAGCAGCTGCACGATAATGTAGACCATGATTGGCGAAAGAGAAAAGATACAGCGATAGTTGAAGTAAGTATGCTTATCATGTGTCAAGGAGGCCCCCCTCATGATTTTTTATTTTTCCGCCACAGGTAACAGTAAATACTTAGCTTCAAGATTGTCGGCCGGCACAAACGAGGAAATGCTTTCGATTACCGACTGCATGAAGAGCGGGAAACTAAGTTTTTCGATGAAGCCGGAGGAATCGATCGGGATTGTATCGCCGACGTATTTTTTCGAGCTGCCGGCTATTGTGTGCGATTTCCTGGAGAAGGCGGAGTTTTTGCCGGAGGGTAAGCCGTATGTTTATTTTGCAGCGACGTATGGCACGACGTGCGGAAGCAGCGGGTCTGTGGTCAATGCATATTTGGCCCGCAAAGGTTTTCCCCTGGATGCCAGATTCAGCATCAAGATGCCGGATTCGTGGACGCCTATTTTCGATCTGTCGGATGAAGCGCATGTGGGAAGTATCAGCGAGGCGGCAGAACCTCAGATTGACGATGTCGTCCGCAAGGTACAGGCGCGGGACCTCGGTGATTTTATGAAGAGGAAACTTCCCGCATTCGCCGGCAGGATTTATTATAAGAATTATGATAAACAAAGAACCACGGACCATTTTCGCGTGGAGAATAGCTGTATAGGGTGCGGGCTGTGCGCCGGGAATTGTCCGGTGGATGCAATAAAAATGCAGGATGGCAAACCGGTGTGGACCAGGGAGCGATGTCTTGCCTGCCTGGGCTGTCTGCACGGGTGTCCGAAGTTTTCTATCCAATATGGGGATAAGACAAAACGGCATGGACAGTATAGGAATCCGCATGTAGTGATTTGATTAGAAGAAGGAAGGTCTTGAAAATGATACAATCCATTGTACATATAGCTTTGGTAGTAAACGATTATGATGAAGCAATTGCATTTTATACGAAGAAACTTCATTTTACATTGGTGGAAGATACATATCAGCCGGAGCAGGACAAACGTTGGGTGGTAGTGTCCCCGCCGGGAACTTCCGGAACAACCATACTGCTTGCAAGGGCTTCAAAACCGGAACAAATACCTTTCGTCGGAAATCAGGCTGGCGGCAGAATTTTCCTGTTCCTTGGAACGGATGATTTTTGGAGAGACTATAAGGACATGATTGCACAGGGAATCGAGTTTGTCAGAGAACCCAAAGAGCAGGACTACGGGACTGTAGCAGTATTTACGGATTTATATGGCAATCTGTGGGATCTGGTTCAGTTCCATGAGAATCATCCGATGTATAAAAGAGTAAAATAGTTAATTCGCAGGATTTTGTTTTGCGAAGCAGGTGTAATCGGCGTAATCCGGTCAAGCTTTCCGTTACCGACCTGCATGGAAAGACGAAATACGAGGTGACAGACATGGAGAAATTTACCAAAGATGAATTAAGAGAGGCGCTTCGAGCTGTCGTTTCCGTCATTCATAAATGTGAAAAGGCACAGGAGAAATTTCCGGGTGGTACTTCCCATCACACACTCCTAAAAAACAGGTTAAAGGCAATGTATATTGCAAAAGCGTTGATTGAGGAATCTCTTATTGGTGCTGAGTAAGTTCCGCAATCTCTATATTTTCGACGACCGATTCTCTATAAGAGGAAAAAGATCACTGCGTCTAAGCTGGATGTATTTATACCCGAACGGGCTTCTTTTTGCTTGCGCTCGAGAAATTATACTCTATCGGGTATAAATTCAAGAAATTTATTGATATGTTACCCGATCGGGTGTAAAATCTACATATGAATACAATTGCTGAATTTATTAAACAAAAAAGAAAAGAAGCCGGATTGACGCAGGAAGAATTTGCTATCCGTTCAGGACTGGGACTTCGCTTTGTTCGCGAACTCGAGCAAGGCAAGGAAACAGTGCGAATGGATAAAGTGAATCAAGCTCTTGCTATGTTTGGCATGCAGGCTGTTCCCGGAAGAAGGGATGAATAGTGGGTGAATCATATAGAACAGCGTATGTTTATGTGAGGGATACCTTTGCGGGAACGCTTCAGGAATCGGATTCCGGCTATTCATTTGCGTATGATCCCGGGTATTTGGAAAATTCGGAGGCGCCTTCTGTGAGTCTTACGCTACCTAAGAAATCTGAAGCATACACTTCCCAGACACTTTTCTCGTTTTTTGACGGATTGATTCCTGAGGGGTGGCTATTAAATATCGTCAGTCATAACTGGAAAATTGACAAAAACGATCGCTTTGCGCTTCTACTAGTTGCCTGCAGGGATTGCATTGGATGCGTCAGTATTCGCGAGGTAATGCCATGAATTGCTTGTGCTGCGGCAGTCCCTTATTCGATTCTGCCGGCAATGAAGAGCTTTCATCCGGATGGCATGCTTCGTGTGTGAAGAAATTTTTCCATACAGGCAAATTGCCGGAAATAGATATATCAGAAGAATCAGTGTTGCGAATTGTAACTGAGAGTTCTAGAAAAGGCTATACTGTACCCGGCGTTCAGAAGAAACTTTCTTTGCATTTAGAGGCCGGAACACAGCCCAGACTAACTGTTGTCAATTACCCGATAGGATTCATTCTCAAACCGCAAACAACGGAATTTCATGCACTTCCCGAAGCGGAGTATCTCGTCATGCAGTTGGCAGCGGCAACCGGAATCAGAACCGTTCCTTTTGCTTTAATGCGAATGCCTGCAGATCAAGACCATTTCGGATATATCACAAAGCGGATTGACCGAATTTTGCCGAACAACAAAACCGGGCAAACGCAGATGCTCGCCATGGAGGACTTCTGTCAGCTTGACGGCCGGCTTACACAAGATAAATATCGCGGTTCTTACGAGCGCTGTGCCAAAATGGTTACTAAGTATTCCATGAACCCCGGTCTTGATCTCTCGGAACTTTTTATGCGAATTGCATTTTCGTATGCCATCGGGAACTCCGATATGCATCTGAAGAATTTTTCGTTGATTGAAACAAAATCCGGCAGCCAAAGCTATGTACTGTCTGCGGCGTATGATATGCTTCCCACCAATGTTGTGATGCCGGAAGATACAGAGCAATTAGCGCTTACGTTAAACGGTAAAAAGTCGAATCTGCACAGAAGCGATTTTATGACTTTTGCAGACACCAGTGGCATCCCCGCAAAATCTGCCGAAAAGATGATAAAAGAGATAGCATCCATGCAGCCGGTTTATCTTGCCATGTGCCGCTGTTCCTACTTGCCGGAATCGATGAAGAAGTCGCTGGAAAAACTGATCACAGAAAGAACATTAGAATTCATGTGACAAGAATATATTGGAGGAGAAATAAAATGAAATTTACCTTTGCTCATAATAATATTAATGTTCTGAACCTCGATGCTTCACTGGCGTTCTATGAGGCCGCATTAGGCCTGACGGAAACCTCCAGAATGGCACCAGAAGATGGAAGTTTTATAATTGTTTATTTGGGAGATGGACAGACCCCCCACAAATTAGAGTTAACCTGGTTACGGGACTGGGCCAGACCTTACAATTTGGGTGATAACGAATTCCATCTGGCATTTTTAGTAGATGATTATGAGGCAGCTTTACAGAAGCACAAAGAAATGAATTGTGTTTGCTTTGAAAATCCGGATATGGGAATCTACTTTATAAATGACCCTGATGGCTACTGGTTAGAAGTTATTCCAAAGACATAATATCTTGATCATCGCATAAGCCTGAACCCGAAAATCTATTGAAAACAATACAGATATTCCGGATTGTTTTTTCGGACATATTCCATTGTACAGGAATCTCCATGTCCGGGATAAATCGTGATTTCATTGCTCCAACTATCTATAACATTACATATGGAGTTCTTCATTTCATCCGGAGATCCGTCAATTAAATCGGTTCTGCCTATCTCCACATTAAATAAGGTGTCGCCTGTAAACGCGATTTTGCTATGTAAGGAGTATAAACAGATGCTGCCTTTGGTATGACCGGGTGTATGTATCACCGTTAACACTTCATCTCCGAGCATTAATTTATCTCCATTTTCCAGCAAGGCATCTGCATGCTTATTATACATACGCAAGTCTGCCGGATGAATGTAAACGGGACATGATGTTAATGCTTTAATTTCATCCACACCGCCCACATGGTCATGATGATGATGCGTCAGCAGGATACCCTTCAGCGTTAGTTCGTACTCTGAGACAATCTCAAGGAACTTTCTTCCATTGTAACCGGGATCTATGATAAAGCTTTCGCCATGTTCTCTATCGTAAATTATGTAACCGTTGCTTTCTAAATCTCCACCGGTAATTCTAATTACTTTCACTGTTTTCACCTCGATCAGGACTTATGTGAAATCTTATAAGATTTATTATATCGCAATCAAGACTTATATCTTAATCGGGTTGAGTATCAAATTCAGAAAACCGACCAGTTCTATTTTCCCGGATCCGTTTTACACATGAAATTTCTGATTTTGCAATGTAAATGATAAAATGTAGCCGGGCAACAGCCACAGAATGGAGAATCCAGTGAATATAGTAAATAAGACAAAAACACGGCGGAAGCACCCGCTAATTGAATTGCTAAAACATAACAAAGGGAATCCGAGAACTTTGATTTTAATGGAGCCTCTCTGGGGTATTCCGTATAATCTAATCGCACCTTTTGCCACTTTATATATGTACACACAGGGAATAACGGATGTTCAAATCGGACTGATTCTGTCGATTGGTATGTTTGTTCAGGTGTTCTTCTCCTTCTTTGGCGGTATAATCACCGATAAGCTGGGGCGAAAATTTACAACCATGATGGGCGATTTCTTTGGCTGGTGCATTGCCTGCTTGATATGGGGCATTTCGAGTAACTTCTGGCTTTTTTTGATTGCAGTGCTATTTAACAGTTTTGAGCAGATTAACCAGACAGCATGGTATTGTTTATTGATTGAAGATGCAGAAGCCAAGGATTTACTAGGTATATATACCTGGGTGAACATAGGCGGTCTGGTTGCAATCTTTTTTGCACCCATTTCGGGACTTCTGATAAATTCCTTTACCGTGGTTCCGGTTGTCCGTGTTTTATATTTTGTTTTCGCTGCGAATATGCTGATTAAAGTGGTTATTACTTTTCGACATTGTGATGAGACCAGGCAGGGAACGATTCGTATGGCCGAGACGAAAGGTACACCTGTAATACAGATGCTATATGAATACAAGGATCTGATACCCAAAGTGCTAAAGAATAAAGAGATTATGAAAGTGATTACTGTCTCTGTGATATTACACATAACGAATCTTATAGGTACCAGCTTCTTTAGCTTGTATGTAACGCAAAGGCTTGGCATAGCAGATCGTTATCTGGCTTTTTTCCCTATTTTGAATGCAGCTGTGATGCTGATTTTCATGATTGGAATACAGCACCGGCTGGAATCTGTGAAATTCCGGATACCAATGTGGATTGGATTGGTATTGTATGCCGTGTGTTCGATTCTTCTGATACTGACTCCGATTGGGAGTATGCCGGTTATCGTCATTTATGTCTTTGTGGCGGCAGTAGCCGGCGCCCTTGTAATGCCTCGTAAAGATGCCTTGCTCCAGCTAAACATTAATCCGAATGAGCGGGCTCGTATTAATGCTTTGATTATGTCATTTACTATTGCTTTTGCCTCGCCATTTGGATACTTTGCCGGATGGTTATCAAGTATTGACCGCCGCCTGCCATTTGTGTTTACATTTATTATTTTTATCGCAGCCATCATTATCGTTGGCCGTATTCGTGATCCCGAATTTGCTCAAGAGCAAGGGGAAGCAAAGTGTTAGAATGAAATTAGTAACGCTGCATTGCAAGCATAATGGCATCCGGATCGTAGATATTGCGAACTGGCTTGCCGGATGAGAGGTGAGATGGCATGACTAATAAGAATCGCATTTACATTGCCATCGACCTGAAGTCTTTTTATGCTTCTGTTGAGTGTGTTGAACGTGGTCTTGACCCCATGAACACCAACCTCGTAGTCGCAGACGCCAGCCGCACTGAAAAGACGATCTGCCTTGCTGTTTCGCCGTCGCTCAAATCCTATGGAATTTCCGGGCGTGCAAGGCTGTTTGAAGCTGTCCAGAAAATTAATGAAGCGAACGCACAGCGCCGGAACAGAGCCCCGGCGCGCCTTTTCACGGGGGAATCGTATGACAATGCGGTGCTTAAGTCCTCGCCTGATTTGGCAATTTCCTATATAACCGCGCCCCCGCGCATGGCGCTGTATATGGAGTACAGCACGAGGATTTACAACATTTATTTGAAATACGTTGCCCCTTCGGATATCCATGTCTACTCAATCGATGAGGTGTTCATTGATGTCACGGATTATTTGGCTACCAATCATCTCACACCCCGCGAGATGACCATGATGATGA
>DIEQ01000116.1 GCA_002418705.1 Mageeibacillus sp. UBA5770
AAAGAACCGTCCCCGTGTCCGGTGTTAACACCTTGACAAGTAAACGAACGTTCACTATAATAAAGTGAACGAGCGTTTACTGTGTGGGAGGTATTAGAGAATGGCTGATACAAAGGAAAATATTCTGATGACTGCGCTCCGTTTGTTTGCACAAGACGGTTATGAAGCTGTTTCCGTTAGCAAAATTGCCGGAGAGTTGGGTATGACAAAGGGTGCACTATATAGACACTATAAAAATAAGCGCGATATTTTTGATAGCATTTTTGAACGTATATGTCAATTAGATATTGAGCGTTCTAAAAAAGCAGGTTTTCCAGAAAAAGAAAAAGATTTCTTCAGCAATACTTCTGTGGGAAGCGTTAAAGCATACATGGAATCGCAGTTTTATTACTGGACGGAAGATGAAATTGCCTGTAATTTCCGTAGAATGTTGACTTTGGAACAGTACAGAAACCCTGAAATGACAAAATTGTATCAAAAAGTTTTAGCCAGTGGACCAGTCAACTTTTTAGAAGATTTATTTCGTGAAATGATGAATAAAGGGACTTGGCGCAAGGGCAGCGCAAAACAAATGGCGGTTGAGTTTTATGCTCCGTTCTATTTGTCCTTAAGCATTTTGGACGCAGCATCAGGTAAGGAAGAAAAAGAGGAAATCGAAAAACTCTTTACGACACATATTGAGTGTTTCATAGAAAAATATGCTGCAAAAACCTAAATTAGAAATTGTTGAAGAAACGACTACATAAGCAAAAGTATATCTAGTTCAGAAAGTCCAACGAAAGTTGTACTTATAAAACCAGAAAACAGGAGGGTTTTTTATGAAAAATAATTATTGCCGGAGCATTGTGCGCTGACCGGGAGGTTTGCGTATAAATCAATTTCTACCAAGCCTCCCAAAAGGACTATAACGTCAACTTTTAGGAGGATAAGATCTCGTGAACAGAGAAAACAAACGGAAACAATACGAAAAAGGATATTACAAAACCCACGCATGTAACGACAGTTTTACCTGCAAGATATGCGGTAGGCTTGTAGTGCCGACAGGTGCTGGGAGCGATCACCGAAATCATTGTCCGAACTGTTTGCACAGCCTTCATGTGGACATTGAACCCGGTGACCGTGAATCTGATTGTGGTGGTTTTATGGAGCCGATAGCAGTATGGATACGCAAAAATGGTGAATGGGCGATTATTCACCGTTGCCATATATGTGGCCAACTTTCATCTAATCGCATAGCGGCTGACGACAATCCTATGAAGCTAATGTCGATTGCAATGAAACCCGTGGCACTTCCGCCGTTCCCGCTTGAAAAAATTGAGGAAATGACTGATTTAATGGCTGGCGACGGAAAAATAAAGTAAGTATCAAAAAAATAACAGAGCCAGACGCATAGACGATAACCAGTGAGGTGGATACTCATGGTTATCGGCTCTGTTTGTTTTTGGGCAGGAATTAGCCTTGAAGCTACTCCTTAGGTTGACTGTCCAATGCTGCTTTTACAGTCGCTTTGATTACTTAATAAGTGGACCTATTAGAACCGATAGCCGTCACTTTCTTCTGCTTCTAACAACGCGTTTATCAACGCAAAGCTCAGTTCTTCTTTCGATAGGCTTTTTACATATTTTACGATCTGTTTGTAGCGTTCTCGTACCCGTTCCACTTCTTCTTTCGCATATTCTTCAATTTCAGTTATTCAACCATTCAGCTATATCTATAACCTGTTGTGCAAAATCAGTGTGTCAAATATATCTGCAAGGTACTTGTACTTCTCTTCCTGCTCTTTATACAAATATGAGCCCGACATTCCACCTTCTTTCATGTATCGATCAAATGCGGTTTGGATATCTGACATTTTGTAATATAGCAGGTACTCAGAAAAAGAAAATGGATATACTTCAATTTCATAAGTACGACCTGTAAATAATGTTGCCAAGTCACTGCTTAATAAGAATGCATTGGATCCCGTGACATAAATATCAAATTTCCCCGTAGAATGCAAGCTGTTTATGGTCAGCTCAAACTGCTCACACATTTGGACTTCATCAATGAATATATAGTTGTCTTTTTACTATCATACCTATCTTCAATGTAACTATTTAATGCGTGATATTCTTTAAGCCCTTCAAACATTAAATTAGTAAGATCTATAGAAATAATATTAGGATCTGACTCATTCTCCTTAAGCCAACCAATATATTCTTCCAACAGTTTCGATTTGCCCGAACGTCTTACGCCAGTAATAACTTTTATATCAGGCGTCCCTTTTAGGCTTATTAATCTATTTAAGTAAGTGTCTCTATAAATTAACTGCATCGTATCACCACCTACACTCATCATATAATTGTATAAATAAATGTCCGCACCCCCTTTAACTTGAATCAAATATCTCAAGAGAGAACGCCTGTGACCTTATCCCATATTCATTACCAAGCCTACTGAACAGTACAAAAATTGCAAACTGCATAAATATCGCAGATTCAAGCATATCAACAAACCCATCTGCAAAGTTTAATAAAAAAGACTCTTCTACTTTTCCTCTCTTGTTTTCCATATAGCCATAGGATGATCTTTTATACGATTTAATATTTCTTTTTCTTCAAAGAGCAACTCCGGCATGTAGGTTCCTTCTTCAAACCGATTCAAGAATTCACTTTCTTCGGTTGTTAGTACCATCAAATCTGCAATATATTCATTCACAAGCTTCTTGGCAGATTCTAATTCAAACTCGTCTCGTCTTTTAATAACAGGCAGCAAATCTGTCTTTATCTTCCTTTTTGTGATAGAGTCGATGGCTTTCCTGTCAAATGCTTTATTGATCTCCTTCGCTGATATAGCCGCATAGAAGACCACGACCTTTCTCAGAAGCGCTTTCTCCGGCTCGTCAAAAATGTTTAAGCTCACCATGTTTCGAACATCATATAAATCCCTGGTTGCAGCTCTGCTAAGCAGCGCATTGATCTTGCTGCCAAAAATTTCGATGGGCGCAAGTGTCTTCACTCTATACTCCTTTGAAAAAGCCTCAGCGGTTATGGGCCTGTCTTCCGCAGGCAATATATGCGCTCGAAGAGAATAGTTTATTTCTATTTTAATATTGTCTCTATTTCCGCTTGCACCTGAAAAGTCATACACCCTGGAGTCAAGGCTATGTGGATTCTTGGTTTTGGGGTTTTTCGAATATCCTTGGGAGAACATATAGCGATCAATCGTGCTACTAATCAGTTCACGCTGCTTGAGCATTTCTTCTCTGCTATTATTAACCAAATAGTCCATATCAATATCAACAGAAAGTCGTGGCAAATTGAAAATCGCCAAGTTAATTGCCGTACCACCCTTCAGCGCAAGGCTTTCTTGCAGGGTTGGATCAGTATTCAGATATTCTAAAACATCTGCCAGCCTTATCACTTTTTCAAGCGTATCTCGAACAAAACCAAGTTCCTTTGCCTTTTTATCAAGATATATAATGTCGTAGTCAAACAAGAATAGCACCACCTTGATCTGTTATTTCGAAAAGTCCTTTGGGCACCATCAGTTTCCATTCGCCATTATAGATATTTCGCTCATTTGATTCAATGCATAAGTATCGTCTGCTCTTGCCAATTTTACCTTTACAAAAATCAATAAAAGCGCCGGATAGCTGCATCTCCTTTTGATAATGCTGCAACAGGTATCCGGCTCGTTGATAAAGCCCCTGCGTGTTATAAACTTCCAAATATCGAAGCAGTTTGTTTTCATTAAGATACCGGATACCTTCAAGACAATTCAGAAGCTCCTCAAAGCCACCGATTTTATTATAGTCACGGATACTGTCAATGACGGTTCTTTCCAAGTCAGTGATCCGTACCCCAGTCGTATTTTTTGCTTCTACAATGCCTTCCTGCATTCTGGACGTAACGTATTTATAAATCACATGATCAAACTCAAATGGATTGAATTTAGTGAGTGAAGATACATAGACTTCGTAGAACACTTGATTTGCCAGGCCATAATATTCAAAAGCGCTATGGTGAGATATATATGCGGTGTTTGTTATGGCACAAGCAATCTGATACCGTGTCGCCACGATTTGACCGGTCACAGGATTAATAGCAGAATAGATATTCTTACGGACTTTTTTGACCAAGCCCTTTTTCATTAACCGATTTAATTGGGAATATGCTGTCTTCGAATTGCCAGTTAACTTCTCCAATTTATCAATCGAAAAAACAGGATATTTCGCTATTTGATTATAGACGTCCACTACGCTCACCTCTTTTTATATTTAGCATGTTTTTCTCTATTTTTAAAGAATATCATTCTGATATTGAAAATCCAGTGAGTATTACGGAGTAAATTGAGCCAGCGTTCCGAAGAATGAGAGCCGCCATCGGAACAGCGGCTCTACAGAGCCGTAATATTCATCCGATAATATACTTATTTTTAATTTTAGCACGATATTCTTCATATGTAAAGAATATCGTGCTGTTTATAAAATTATACTCGCCTATATAATCTTCAATTCTGTCGACTGTTAAAAGTAGAAGAAAAAGACTTCCATACATGATTCCTATAGGCTATCATGCATAAAAGTCAAGCCCCAAGTTCATATTCGCTATCGTACGCCGGTTTCCAAATTCTTTCAGCCTTTCACAAGCAGTGCAACGGTTTCCGTATGCGTAGAATGCTGGTCACTGCTAATTTTTTAATTAAGAAAATTCATAACCAGATTCACCATCGCTTCCTTTTCCTCCGGCTTTGATTCTGCAATCATTATCGTGATAGCAACCAAGGTATTGTCTTCTATGGTCTTTTCGCCATCACTGAAAAGCAAGTCGTTCTTGTCAAGGAAGTATAGGAATATCATTGCCGCTATACGCTTATTGCCATCTGAAAAAGAATGGTTTTTCGTAATAAAATATAATAAATTCGCAGCTTTCTCCTGTGTTGATTTGTAGACATCATGCCCATCAAAAGTCTGATATATTGCACCTATGCTTGCATTGAACGATTCGTCCTTTTCGTTTCCGAACAAATCGCTCTCGGCGCCAAATCTCATTTGAGCAATAACTTGTCTGCATTCATCGTACGTTATAATATAAGTTGCTTCAGTGCCTTGGGGTTTTTTTATTCTCTGGTGGTCGTAATCATCAAGGAGATTCAAGGCAGCTGAATAGCTCTCAATAACACTTAAAACTTGTTTGGCATCCAAGCGATTCTCTGCTCTTTTAAGAATTTTAATAACTTTCCCAAGTTGCTTGATTCTGTCTGTATTTATCGAATATCCTTTTAATATATATTCCTTCAAAACTGTATTTGCCCAACGTCTAAATTCCAATCCGCGATTAGATTTTACTCGATAACCTACAGAAATAATGACATCCAGATTGTAATGATCTACTTGATATGTTTTCCCGTCAGCGGCAGTTGTCGCAAATTTTGCGACAACTGAACTGTCATTCAGCTCCTCAAGCAATGCACTATTTATATGTTTACCGATCGTCTTAATGTCTCTTCCAAATAACGCTGCCATCTGCATTCTATTTAACCAGACTGAATCGCTTCCAAGTGGAACAAACAGTTTAATCTGCTCATCCTCTGTTTGAAATAAAACTAATTCATTTTGATCGGTCATGAACTCCTCCTCTATGTGAAAAATCAAGTTTTTATTAATCTGATTATATCATCCTTTCAGAAATATAATCGGATTATATTTCACCAGATTTCGACTTTCTACCGCGTTTTGGCCTGCTTCCTTTTCCCATTTTTTAATTGTTGCCGAAGCAAAAGACGCCCTGAATATTCAGAGCGCCATTTAGCATTTATCAGTTTTATTTTTCCTTCAAACTCGCAACAGTTTCTATATGCGTCGAGTGCTGGTCGCTGCCACCCCGATATGAATGTCTATATGCATCAATCTCGAATGACTCTCATACGTTTTTCCCAATCATAAAGCTCAGGTGTCCAATATTTTGCCCATTCCTTCGTTGCGTAATATTCCGGATGGTCCGGATTTTGTATGATTTTTCGAAAATCCATAAACCCTTCAACGCCACCTATATCTTCAGGGGGTGCTTTACCGATAGCTTCAAGCAAATAGGGCGACTCCTGGTCATGGTCTTCAATTATTCGTATTAGTTTGATTTCGTGCTCCCAATTGTCTCCAAAATCATAGGTGAATCATATGCTTTTGAACAGGCAAGAAATCAGCCAGCGTATATCCTTCCATAAAAATTGCATTTTCATCGTATAACAGGTCATCCTCAGACGAAACAATTCTGGCAAACAGTTTTCACCTGTTGCCGCTAAAGAAAGTAAATTCGTATTCGTGATAGTTCCGCCAACCATATACGGATTGCAAGACCTTATGCAAACGATCAAATTTAATGTCAGCAGGTACTATTATTCTCCGCACTGCCTTATATATTTCTAAATCAAGTGTGACAAGCAATTCGAATGCCCGGTATCTGTAAACTTGCATTCCGGTTAACTCAGCAAGCGCGTTTGACATTGCCTCGTAAGGAATAAAACCCTCTTCAGCAGCACCCGAACAATTTACATAACGATAATTTGCAGAAGCGCCGATCGTATCGCTGAACATTTTAGCAATGCCATTGTATTCTCTTCCAATATGGAATGCACATTCCAACCCTGCTTTCGTCACCCACGCCGCTGTCTGTCTGCTTCGATTTGGAACAAACTCAACCGAACCCGCCAGATGCATATATGCCTTCACAAGTTCCGGATTCAAATTCATTCCAAGAAGCGTGTTCAAAATGGCAGTATGCATTATTTCTGCTGCATTTTTCAGATCTTTCCTCTTGACTTGATAAATCGCAACAGTGAACCTGGTGGCGTTGTTTACCAAGACAAGCATATCTTCTAACCGGCGATTATCCCACACCTTTGCCCAGTTGGCAGTCCAGGAAAACAACGGATTTGCATAATCATTTGCGATAGTGCGAACTCCCATGGCATCTGTCAATTTTTTTGTCAGCGCAATCTGCATTTTCAATCCCTTTCTGATATCAGACATCTCTACTCTGGCGCATCATTATATTGCTTATATATATTGAAACCTGGAGCTCAGCTCTTCGCCGAAAGCAAGGAACTTAAAACTTCAATCACTTCATTATAAGATATGTGTCTTGCATAATTAAACTTATTCTGGTATTTACCCCACATTAGGCTCATAGCCTTTGAATTCATAGCAGCACCTCCATATATCGTTTCAGTTCTTTAGCGACCTTGAACTGCTCTGCATAATGAGCAAGCAGATTCAAGTTCATATATTTTGAAGCCGCGTAGTTTTTGACAGCACTTATAAACATTTCTTCGTCGCAACGATTTCGACTTCGAATAAAATCACAAATTGTCCGTTCCATGTTGTAGCATCGCACGATGTTGCCAAAAGTCGTCGACTTCTCAATTTTTCCAAGCTCATGCAGCTCAGGTTTAATATAGAAGCAAATGCAAGAGTCTTTGATCGAAGTCGGCAATGCTGAATTACTTGGGATTGTCACCGAATGTACGAATGGCGTTCGGTTTGAAAATCCATTCAAGAATAAAGCTGTATCATGTGAAAAAATAATTTTGGTTGAATGCAGCATGAGCATGTACATATCATCATTTATCGTGTTCGGGAGCGAATAAACCCCATGGCTGCTTCTTACCAGCAAACCCGCTTTAACATAATTTGTAAGCAGCGTCTTGGAAAAACCCAGCTTCAGGACTTGGGATGTTGTGATTATATTATTACTGCTCTTCAGCTCTTCAAGAATATTAGGATTTATATTCATCATAACGCCTCCCGAAAGTTACTATCATATAGATATACTACTCAAAATCAATTTGAAAGTCAACTACTGTGTTTAATCTCAAGTTAATTTTGTTGACATCTTCAATTCAATAGTAAACTCCCGTTAAGATCTCTGGCATGCCTGAAAATATACCTAATATAAAAGCCCTGATGAAAAATCAGAGCTTTAAGTGAGCTGCTTTCTTAATTATTTCAAAGTCAAAAGTGACACGTTTCCGTATGCCTTGTAGCGGTGATAATGATGCCGCATGAAGCTGGTGAGGCCTTGGCGGCAGGTATGTTAAGCTTTATTTTACCGTCGTATTCGACGACTTAAAATACTATTCTTCACCCTTAATGCCGTCAATTAATTTATCAAAATCAGACTGAAACAGCTTGTCTTGAATAATACGATATTTTTCAAATTCACTTTCCGCAAAAGCTTTTGCAATTTCCGCAGTCACCTTTCCAGCATCGTTTAATATTTCATATTTAGAAAACTGCAGAAAAGCATCCACGCGTTTTGCCCAATCCTGCATTGTCATAGGGATATGGCGTCGTGCCATTAATTCAGCCGAATCAAGATACGTGGTTACGATAAGCTGTAAATTTTGCAGTTCCTCACTGGACAGATAGTTCTTGGCAATTGAAACATCTGATTTGATTATTTTACCGGTTGGCTCATTTTTCCAGGAAGTCAAGCCCATATGCTCTTTTTGGGCATTTGCTCTTTCTACGATTACTTCCGCAGCAGTATGGCCATGGATTGCCCAATGTAACTTATTCTGCACTGTGGCAAAAAAGTCTTTGGTAGTCTTGGAATCAACGTCATAATCCAATGCCGTGGCATAAATATCCGTTATTTTTTGATAAAACTTACGCTCGCTGAGACGAATTTCCCGGATCTCTTCGAGTAAGCGCTCAAAATATTCCTCTGTGAGAATGCTGCCGCCGTTCATCAGTCGCTCTTTGTCCATCACCCATCCTTGGATAGTATAATCTTTGGCGATTTTGTTGACCCATTTGCGAAACTGTACCGCTCGATCGGAATTTACTTTAAAGCCAACGGCTATAATCATTTGCAGATTGTAGTGTTTAACTTCACGATTAACCTGACGCGAACCCTCGGTTTGAACTATCCGGAAATCCCGGATAGTTGCTTTCAGTTCCAATTC
The DNA here is from genome assembly GCA_002418705.1 of Mageeibacillus sp. UBA5770. Next base: position 8,947 of record DIEQ01000116.1, read on the forward strand.
TTGATCTCCATATATTTTTTGAATGTGCTCATTAATAGTTCTTACATCCACGTCATAAAGGGCAGCCAGCATCTTCTGTGTAAGCCAGATATTTTCGTCTTCATAACGCATTTCAAAGCTTTTTGGGTCATCACCCGTTGCTGCAATGTATGTCAGGTATTCGGCCGCACTGGAACGGATGGTGATTTCGTTATTCTTTTTCTTCGCCATAAGTTTTATCTCCTCCGCCTTTATTTAATAATTATCCCTATTACCTGTTCAGTATTTGCAACGTCAGTATTATATCGTTTTCCATCTGCAGCTTTTAGTTTCAGTTGCTTACAATTTGTAAGCAGTTGAGCGCCTTCTTCGATGAGCAGTTTTTTCAGAACAGCCCAATAGGTGCTCGCGCTCCGAGGCGTTGCTTGGTCGGTCAGTATTGACACTGCATCCACCACAGAAAAGTACCACTCTTGTTCCTCTTCATCCCAAGCCGTACGGATGCGCTTATCTTCAAATAATTGAATTTCGTTGTTGCCATCCATTATAAGTCTCACCGCCTTCAGCTTTTAAATTCATCAAATTCAACAGGTAAAAAAACCTATATATATTATAGCAAACATACGTTCTGCTCGCAATCCCATTTCTTTTGCAACAGGATTACGGCTTCCACCGGATGAAACGTGCCTTGCTTTGTTATTCGGGTATAATCTGTGCCAATTCATCTTCAACATCAAGTCCATACGCTTTGGCTATTTGTCCAATCATTACTCCAAATACACCTCTTAATTCACCAATCGCAGAGATAAAATACCAATACTCTTGAGTACCTTCTTTACAACATCTGCATTTATCTTGCTTATCCTGAGGGAAACAGCTTAAAAATTTATTACTGGCCTTTCTCATAGCTCGGATATATGTATTAAGTTCAGAATTATCATCAATTGCGGGCAATTCAGAAGTCAAATACTCTTTTATTTTTGTAACCGATTCTATACACGGACACAATGCTTCCGAACCAAATGCATCAAATAAGACGCGTCGACCTTCTAGAAAAATAAGGCAAATTGTAAAATCAAGTTGAACTAATAAAAATCCATAGCGGACACATTCTGTTGTAAGATGTAATTGCGAAAAAACAATCTTCACAGAAAGGTGCATCACTATGGACTACCCAAAGTATACCCCAAATCCGCGAAAGAATAAACACCTGTCGCTGACCGAGCGAGTAAAAATCGAGTTGCTGACGGGCGAGGGCAAGACGCCATATTCGATATCCAAAATACTCGGGCGCCCAATCAACACGATCATCAATGAATTGCGTCGTGGTACAGTCGAACAGATCAGGCAAAACAAGCGCGTGATGATCTACTATGCCGATTCCGGACAGACGGCCTACGATAGAAATCGCAAGGCGTGTGGCCGGAAATACAGCCTCATTGAGCATCATGATTTCGTCAAATACGTCGAAGCAAGGATTCTTGATGATGACTGGTCAGTCGATTCAGCCGTCGGCAGAGCGAAGGATTTTACAAAGAAGCTCTGTATGAAAACTATCTACAATTACATCGATCTCAGACTCTTGAAGGTTCGAAATATCGATCTGCCTCTCAAGTTGAGACGGAGCAACAAACCAGCCAAGGCCAGAGCGAACCGGAAAATCCTTGGCGACAGCATCGAGCTTCGATCCCCTCACATTGAGACACGGGAAGAATTTGGCCACTGGGAAATCGACACAGTGATCGGCTCGAAAGCCAAAAGCGACAATGCCTTGCTGACATTGGTCGAGCGCCAGACTCGAAACACGATTGTTCGAAAGATTCCGAGGAAGACCGCTGAGGCTGTGATGGCTGAATTCGAAAAACTGAAGGCCGAGTTCGGAAGTAAGTTCTCCCAGATCTTTAAGTCGATGACAGCCGACAACGGCTCTGCATTCGCTGGCTTGACCGAGCTTAAGTGTATAGGGATCGGCGTATTTTTCACCCACCCATACTCATCCTACGAAAGAGGCACCAACGAGAAGCATAATGGTCTCATACGGCGCTTCATTCCAAAGGGTAAACGGATAGCCGGCTATTGCGATGATGCCATTGCCTGTATCGAAGACTGGTGCAATGGTCTTCCCAGGAAGATTCTTGGGTATATGACCCCGGCCGAGCTCTTTGAATCACAGCTTGATCAGATTTATGCTCTGTAGCTTTTTCACGACAGAATGTCAAGGTGCATGGGACTAGTTCAACTTATTATTGCAATTTGCGAAAGTAAATTTTTAATTAAATTCAGTAAATCATTTTTCAACAAAATATAATCAGTATATTTGCGACGATATTCGACTCATCTTTTACTCTTAATAAAATTCCTGATATGGAATTTGTCTATCCAAAGAGGAATTTCGATTTCTCGAAACTCCTCTCATCTGTTGTTATTTTTATTTATTAAGACCTATTTTTTCGTCAGCAACGCGACGGTTTCCGTATGCGTCGAGTGCTGGTCGCTAACTGGTTGCTTCGCTTTCCTATATCCCAGCACAGCCCCCAGCAATATCGACGAATATGCAGCCATCAGAACTCTTAGATCTATTGGCAGCAGAAATACAACTGTATTGATTGGGATGAACAAAATCAAATTCACTTTGAGGAGAATGTTCTTGATCAGGTTGTCCCAATCGACGTTTCTGATCACATCCGAAAATCCCACTTTTTTCATTGCAGATGTATTTCCTCCGCCCAAATCAATCCAGGTCTCAGCCATTTTGTGGTATATGATTACCATCGGCCCTGGCAGCAGGTTAAACACGACGCTGGCGATAAAGGCTCGCGCGAACTGCTGATCAATTTGTTGCCCTGACGATAAAAAAATCTCGGCAGACATATAGGACATGGGAAGCACAAATGCTATGGCCATGCCCATTAATCCCCAGGCAAAAATTCTCAACATCATCCCTTTCGGCTTGTTCCAATTGCCACTTGATATCCGGATTCCCAGAAGTTCACCAAGAAATGCCAATATTGAAAATTTCAAATATCCCATGACATAGGGATGATTTTTCGTCAAATCCATTAAAAAATCATGCGATGGTTTGAAAATAAACGCCAGTGTGATACCAATAAATACAACGCCCCATTTTATACTGTTCCTGCTCAATGAATGCCTCCTGTTCCTAATCATGAATACAATATCAAAATCAATATGGTTATATTCTATTTGAAGAAACCAATATGTCATATGGCCTGAAATGCTGATTTATCTGGTCCTGAAATACCATTTCAACCTGACAATTACCTATAAAAGAAATGGCCTATCAAAAATTGATAGGCCGTTATAAAGGTTCAAGACAAGATTGATTTCTTAAATCATGTTTCGAGGGCGCTTGTTTAACCTCAATTCTTAATTTCTATACCATCTTTTATAACTCTAAGCTGAATCCTCAGTCTTTGATCGATAATTCCAATATTTCCCGGTATGAATCGACACGCCGATCGCGATGAAACTGTAGAATGTCACGCGCCCTTTTAATCTCATCAAGATCCAGCTCAGCTACTATGACTTCCTCATGGTCTCTGCTTCCCTCGTGGATAATCTTTCCCCATGGATCGCCGACAAAGCTTCTGCCGTAAAAATTCATTGATCCGCTTCCATCCGTTGCTTCCTCTTCACCAACCCTGTTGACAGCACAGACATAGAAATTGTTATGTATGCCATGCGCCTTTATGCTGTCCATCCAAGTCTGCGAAGTGTCCAATTCGGGATTGTCAGGTTCAGATCCAATTGCAGACGGATAAAAGACGAAATCAGCGCCTTTTAGTGCTAATATCCTTGATGGTTCCGGAAACCATTCATCCCAGCAGATCAGGACACCAAAAGTTCCGTACTTGGACTTGTATACCAAATATCCAGAGTCTCCCGGCGTGAAATAATACTTTTCAAGATACTGCGGACCTTCCGGAATGTGATGCTTCCTGTATACACCAAGGTTGGTGCCATCAGCGTCGAAAACCGCTGCGCTATTATAATAGACACCATCCATGGCATATTCATAAAAACAGCAAACAATCACCACGTCCAACTCCTTAGCCAACTCCTGCATCATCGTTGCAGTTGGACCGGAAATCGGCTCTGCCCAATCATATTTCTTGTAGTCGATTATTTGGCAGAAATATTGGCCGGCAAAGAGTTCCTGTGTACAAATGATTTTTGCACCTTTTGCAGCCGCCTCGCGGATCATCTCAGTAACTTTTTCTCTGTTAATATCTCGGTCTGACACACACTTATGCTGCGTCATTCCAATGACGACTTTACCTTTACTCATTGCAACTACTCCTTATCACTTGCTTTATGACCGCTTGTATTGGATCTTGCCTCCTACTATGGTATATTCAACCTTCATTTCAAATAGGCTTGCTTTACCGATGTGATCGTATGGATCTCTGTCGATTATTGTCAAATCTGCATCTTTCCCAACTTCTATGCTTCCCTTTGCATGCTCCATATTTGATGCATATGCAGCATTGATAGTATACATTTTAAGCGCATCAGTCAGTGTAATATTCCTGATAGGATTGTCCCCGTTGACACAGTGTGCTATATGTACCAGTGGTTCGATGCTGGTCACCGGGCTATCAGTACCTCCACAAACGACTGCTCCCGCAGCGATAACTTTATTGTAAGGATCCAGCCTGTCAGCTCTGTCTCTACCCAATACCATCGCAAATGGACTATTGTCAGTCGAATCCCACAAGTAGGAAAATCCCGGCTGCATGGAAATTATGATTCCAAGTTCAGCTGCCATTATGATTTGTGCCTCTGTCGGCAAACAGAAATGCTCAATCCTATGCCTCAAGTCTTTTTTTCCTTGCTCGTGGAAAACCCTATGGTAAGTCCATAACAATTGATCGATAGCCCTTTCTCCAACCGCGTGCATTGTACACTGAATACCTGCTCTATGCGCTTCCGACACAAACTCGTATACCTCTTGATCTGTGTGATACAGCATTCCTCTAAGCGCCGGCGCGTCGACATATGGATCGTAATTTGCCATTGTGTGCTCGAAAGCAGCACCATCCAGCGTCAGGCAGCCACCGATTCTCGGCAGGCCTAATTCCAGCGCTCGGCTCACATTCCATGTCTGATAGAAAGGAATCATATTCACCGGCAGCTCTTTATACCGTTTTAGTATCAAATGCAAGTCCCCATCCCCGGCAATCAGGCCGCCAACCAGCGCGTGTATATTGGTTACTCCATTCCTGCAAGCCATGTCGCAGCAATCTTTTAAATACCCCCAGAGCACCTCATCCGATAAAGAGCCGAGAATGTTCGAACTTGCTAGTATTGCCGATTCATCAGAGCCGAAGACACCAGTCATTTCATTGTTTTCCATGAAGACGCCGGGATAATTTTCAGGAACGTTGCCAAACGGCAGTGCAGCAGTATTAACTGCGCAACAATGCATTGTTGCTGAGAAGACAAGTATCTTGTGGCCATTGGAAATTCGATCCAATTCCCAACGGTTGGGAAATCTCTTCTCTTCTATTAATTGCTCCAGGTAATCCACACAAAAGATCCATGAATCATCGTTCCTTTCGAACGCTTTCTTTTCAATACTGCTAAGGCCATCCGACAAATTACGCGCAGCGCCCAAATTCACAGAAGATAAATACATTCCTGCCGACAATACATGGGCATGACAGTCTGATAGCCCTGGCAATATGGTTTTATCACCCAGATCGATTATTTCGCCGGCATATTGAGGCCAATCATCATCATAGCCTACCGCCGCAATCGATCCTCCTTTTATAGCCAACCATCTGGCTCTTGGCTGTGCTGTATTCATAGTAATAATATTACCGTTTTTAATTATCAAATCAAAATAATCCAAAATTCCCTCCTTGTTTCAATAATGTTATACAGTACCATCAGATGGATTCAGGCATTTTCATTAGTCTTTTATATTCAATGGTCAGACAAGCAACAGCTAAAATAAAAGCCAGAAGATCTGCAATCGGCTGTGCCATCCAAATTCCTTTTATACCAAACATCGTCGGCATTATGAAAAACAATGGTCCTGCAAAAATGATAATTCGGGATATGCCATTTAAAATCGCAAATCCATTGCGTCGAACTGAGGCAAAATAACCGGATGCGATCGATGCAATATTTCCGAAAGCAAACAATGCCAAATAGAACATCATCGTTGCCTTTGTCGCTTCGACTAGCGGCGGAATCGGGCCGCAGAATGTTGATATCACTTTATCCGCAAATATAAATTCAAATGCCCAGATAACACCTATAAAAATAGTGCTCTGTATTATTCCAATCTTCAATAATTGTGCAACACGCCTGTATTGTTTTGCGCCGATATTAAAGCTGGCGATTGGCTGGATCCCCGTAATGAAGGCATTGGTGAATACCATGAGGATATAGGCTATATATGCATTAATGATGCTGAATGCAGCTATATTCCACTCATTTCCGCCATATTTTATGATAAGATTATTAATAATTATTGTTGCGGCCATAGATGCTATTTGTATAATGAACATGACAAATCCTATCTTGCATGCTTCCAATACGATGGACATATCTACCTTGAAATCTGAAGATGTCAACTTTAGCGGTGTATTTGACCGTTGCAGATATATTAGCAGTAATACTGAAGTACCGACAGCGATGGGCCATAATACTCCTGGAGCCTCCATTCCCATACCCCATTTGAATATGCAGAGATATTCTATGAATATAACGGCTACAGCGGGAATGTTATAGAAAAGCGCTGCCGCCACAGGTTTTTCAGCCGCACGCGTGAAGTAATATGCAGTCGTACCGACGATTGCAAATGGATTCCCAATCATAAAGGGGATAACGTACGATTTGGCCATTGGGAGTAAGTCCGGAGTCGCGCCAAGGAATATAAGGATCGGTTCGACATTAATAAGTACAATAGCAGCAAGCGCAATCGAGAAATACGCCGTGAAAACGATTATGCTCCCGTAGATTTTACGGGCACCTTCATAATTCCCTTCGCCCAGCTTTATGGCGCAGAGTGTAGACCCACCTATTGCGAACAATCCGAATAAACCGACTGTTGTGAGCCAGAATGGAACTATAATTCCGATTGTGGCAAGCCCCATAGGGCCAATGCCATTACCAACGAAAATGCCGTTGAATATGGCTGAAATACCTTGAAATGCCAGTCCAAACAAACCGAACATCGAGTATTTCCAAAAAAGCGAAGAGATTTTGGCGGTGCCGAATTCGCCAACATAATCATGGCCTATCTCTTTAATTTTGTTTTCCATTTCACCCTCCATGTAAATATATTTTATTGCCATTTTTCATAAATTTACCACTAATTCTACGAGATTGATATTACTTGGAAAAGCCATCTTAATACTCGTAATTGAGTATATATGCAACAAATCAAGCATTAATGACATACAAAACACAATGGATTTGAGCTCAAAAAATATGTGCAAAGGACATGTTATTCCGTTATAATAAAGATAAAACTCAGTTAGGACGAGGTGATTGAAATAGAATCATGCGATAGAAACAATCAAGTTCAATTAAACGGTATTATTTATAAGATCTATAGCATTGAAAACGAAGAGGCTATGCGAAGAATATTTTTACAATGCATAAATGGCCTGGTACCATATCAATGTGCCTCTTTTTACCTTGCCCAAAAAAACGGGAACGGCAAGCTAAGCGATCCTGTCGGTGTCAATCTTACTAATGAAGATTTGTTGAATTATTTTAATTACGAGGACGAAGATTATAGGAAGTGGGTTTTCCTATCGCCCAAAAGTGAAATTTTTAAGGAAAGTGAGCTTTATCCTGAAGAAAAGCGAAACAAAACCAGAATTCATCGCGAATTGCATGAGCCAAGAAGTATTTATTATTGTCTTCAGATGAGCCTTGTCTATGATTCTACTTTCCTCGGTGTAGTCTCACTCTACCGCAACAAAGACGAGGGTGACTATACAGCACAGGAAATCTTTATACTGGATCTTCTCAAGGACCATCTGGCGTTACGGCTGTCCTTCGAAGGGAAAAAGCATAGAACCCAACATTCGAAAACGATGAAAATCGATGAATATATAGCAAAATACCAGCTTACGAGCAGAGAATCCGAAGTTCTTCAGTTGCTTTTCGATGGCCATTCCAACGATGAGATCAGTGGCGAACTATTTATAAGCCCGAATACACTTCGTAAACATCTGATGCATATCTATAAAAAGATAGGTGTTTCCAGCAGATGGGAGCTCTTCAAATAAAACCTTACATATAATCTATACGTATCCCTAAAATACACGGATAGATTCTATTCTTCGCAATGATTCTGTAATAATCGCGACTGATCTATCGAATTAAATCAATGATTCAAAAGACGATGCCAAACAACGTTTCATCAGATTGTTCCATTTTATTTCCATATGAGAACCGCGACGGTTTCCGCATGCGTCGAGTGCTGGTCACTGCTAACAATCCTTGATATTTCAACGATTCTCTTCCATATATTTGTGAGCTGTCGCTAAATTTGCGACAGCTCAAAGTGTTCCTTATTTGATCAGATCAAACAATCGCTTATTTTGATAGATCCGTTCTTTTCCAATTTTTTCCGAGATGAGAAATCCTCCCTCTTCAAGGATACCCAGATAATTGGCTGCGGTCTTTCTTGTTACACCCAATCCTTTTTCGATATAAGCGATCTTTGTGTAAAACTCGAGGAAAAGCAAATTTATCAATTCTTTTGAGTAAATTTTAGGCAACTTTTCTTTAATCTCCAAACTTACTGTTTCAATTTCCAAATTAATTTTCTTCACAAGTTTCAAGGTTTCTTCTGCCGTTTCTTCAATGCCGGCAAGAATATAGATGATCCACTCCTCCCATTTTGCTGATGTTCGGACTTCCTGGAGAAGTCGGTAGTACGATGATTTATTTCTTATGATATAACTGCTCAAGTATAGAATCGGACTGTCAAGCAGTCCCTTGAGCACCAGATAGAGTATATTGATTATTCTGCCCGTCCGACCATTTCCATCGTAAAAAGGGTGGATACTTTCGAATTGATAATGAATAATTGCCAATTTTATTAATGGATCAATGTCATCATGGTCTTCATTGATGTACTTTTCAAGATTGCTTAACAAGGATCTGATTTCTTCTTCTCCCGAAGGCGGTATGTATACTATTTCACCCGTTCTTTCATTCTGGAGCACAGTACCTGATATTTTTCTAATACCTGCCCTGTTTTTCTCAATGATACTTTGGATTTCTATGATCATATTCGCCGTTAGCATTTCGCGTTCTTTTACGATCTCATATCCGTGCCACAACGCTGTTCTATAACTGGCGACCTCTTTTGCAGCCAGGCTCGAATCACGAGCGTCGTTCATGGCTCTATATAAGTCATCATGTGTCGTTATGATGTTTTCAATTTCAGAACTATCCTTGGATTCATTGATCATCACCGCATTTATGAGTATGTGCTTATTGGGGATCGTATCTGCATAACCCTTAAGTTCCGCCAGCGCACGATTAGCTCTCGCAAGGTGCTTAAGAACAGCTTTGGTTTCCATATCCATATTGGGTGGTAACATGGGTAATTTTTGCATATACATTATCAAGTCCTCCTATATATGGGAATTTTATCATGCCTTTTTACCCGCGTCAATTTTATATAAGTAAATATTTGATAAAATTACCCACGTTTTAAAAGCGTGGGTAATAAATGGATTTTTTCTATGTATATCGATTTATTATTTTCGAATCAGCAGCGCGACAGTTTCTATATGCGTCGTCTGCTGGTCACTGCCCTCTCCAGAACTTAAATAACGATAGCGGTCACTTTCCTCTGCTTCTATTAACGCATTGATCAATGCTATTCTCAATTCTGCTTTTGATAAGCTTTTTACGTATTTTATGATCTGATCGTTGCGTTCTCGTTCACGTTCCTCTTCTTCTCTCTCATATTCTTCGATTTCAGCTATATAACTTTTCGCCTCATTCGGGAAGACAGTAAAAAAAAGGGCGACCTTGTGCTTGCATATAATTCTATTCCCCTCTGCATACGGGCAATTGCATATGGATTTTTTCGGGTGCTCGGTATCTATAATTACATGATAAGGTTCATTCCCGCTGCCGGCAACCTCTCCTGTGAATTCATGTTCACCTGTTTGTTTCCAGGAGAGAACGCGTTTCCCTGTATAATATTCATAGCCTCTCCATGCAGATGCATTGCTGGCAATGGATAAAATGCTCATATAATTTCCATCCCTCTATCTTTCAATCTTTTTATCCTCCGGCAGCCAATCAGGTATATTCAATTTCCTGATACCTTAATGGCTGGACCCGACTCCGATTTCATCGATGGTTAATAAAATTACGGGATAATTATCCTGGATCTTATGCGGCGGTTTTCGTATGGGGTGTAGAGGTACATACTATGCTTAAATCAACCAGACGGGCACAGCCCAATTTCCTTTAGTTATTGGTACTAAATCTTCACTCATACAAATAATGCTTCCTTCACCAGTTTCTTGGCCAGCTTTATCTAATAATGAAAAATGACGGCCTGCATTATTCTTAGGGTTTGCACTCTTCTTTATTTCAATAGGCTGCAACTTACCATTATTTTCAATAATCAAATCGATTTCCTTTTGATCTGAATCTCTGTAGTAATATATCGGAGGTCTCTTTCCTGCATTCAAATAACTTTTAATTACTTCAGACACTACAAAGGTTTCAAAAAAAGCTCCTGACATTGCCGAAATCTCCAATGATTCACTGGATGTCCATCTTGTTAAGTATGCGCATAATCCAGTATCCATAAAATACATATTAGGAGCTTTGACAATTCTTTTCAACGCATTGTTGAAGTAAGGCTCAATAAGAACAACAAGCCCTGATGTAACCAGCAAAGATAGCCAGTTTTTCGCCGTTGGAGAAGAAATTCCAACATCTTTTGCCAGTTCTGAATAATTGACCATTTGACTTGTCCTTGCAGCACAAGCTGTTAAGAAACGCTGAAATTGCATTTCATCCGCCACTTGTGTCAAATCTCTGATATCACGATGAATATATGTATCGACATAAGATGCATAAAATCTTTCAATGCTCTGCTCTTTTGTATGCAATGCCGGCATTGACCCTTTATGGATCAGATCATATATATCACCCAGATTCATCTTTCTGGCAATAGCTAACCTTCCTAGTAATCGTTTTACATCTGTTGTATAAAACTCATTAGGCAGCCCGTTCAGTTCTGAAAGAGACAGCCCTTGCATCGGGATTATCCCTACTCTGCCTGCCAGACTTTCACTTACTCCTTTCATCATCTGAAACATTTGCGAACCGATAAGCCAAAAATCTCCCATCTTCTTGTTCTTGTCCACATGTAATTTGATATACGGCAATAATTCAGGCGCATATTGTATTTCATCAATAATGACCGGCGGCTCATACCTTTGTAAAAAAAGCAGCGGTTCTTCTTTAGCCGATCTTCTGGCTACGGGATCGTCAAGACTTACATACTTTCTGGCCTTATCAGCAACATGTTGTAATAACGTTGTTTTTCCAACCTGTCTTGGCCCAGTTACAAGGAGCACAGGGTATGTATCGGATACTTCCTTGACTATTGATTCTAATGCTCTTTTTATAAACATTATTTAACTCCTTAAATGTCCATTGTAACTATGCATATTCTTAACGTTTGAATTAAAGCTCAATTTCAGATTACACGAATAATCAGAAAAAATCAAGAAAAAACCGTTTAATTTAAAACTCAATTTTAAATTAAACGGTTTACCGTTCGCTGCTCGTAAACGGCGATATAATATCTTCTCTTGATAACGTTCGAGTCAAAATCAATCTTTTTCAGTCTGTCCCTTTATCAGCAACGCGACGGTTTCCGTATGCGTCGAGTGCTGATCACTACCAATTTTCTAAATAAGAAAATTCATAACCAGATTAACCATCGCTTCCTTTTCTTCTGGCTTTGATTCTGCAATCATTATGGTGATAGCAACCAAGGTATTGTCTTCTATAATCTTTTCGCCATCACTGAAAAGCAAGTCGTTCTTGTCAAGGAAGTATAGAAATATCATTGCCGCTATACGCTTATTGCCATCTGAAAACGAATGGTTTTTCGTAATGAAATATAATAAATTTGAGGCTTTCTCTTGTGTTGATTTATAAACATCATGCCCATCAAACGTCTGATATATTGCACCTATGCTTGCATTGAACGATTCGTCCTTTTCGTTTCCGAACAAATCGCTCTCGGCGCCAAATCTCATTTGAGCAATAACTTGTCTGCATTCATCGTACGTTATAATATAAGTTGCTTCAGTACCTTGGGGTTTTTCTATTCTCTGGTGGTCGTAATCATCAAGGAGATTTAAGGCATCTGAATAGCTCTCAATAACGCTTAAAACTTGTTTGGCATCCAGGCGATTCTCTGAGCGTTTTAAAATTTTAACGATTTTTCCAATTTGTTGCATACGATTTTTATTGATGGAATATCCTTTAATAATATGCTCTTTGAGTATGCTGTTTGCCCATTTGCGAAATTCTACTCCTCTTTTTGATTTAACCCTATATCCAATTGAAATAATAACATCCAAATTATAATACTTGACATGGTACATTTTGCCATCAAGCGCAGTTGTCAAGGATTCCTTGACAACTGAATCGGATTCTAATTCGCCCTCTCTGAAACAATTATTGATGTGTAAACTTATATTTTGCTTGGTAGTGTTAAACAACTCCATCATTTGCTGCTGGCTCAACCAAACAGTCTCACCTTCAATGGCGACATCCAACTTTACCTGCTCATCAACTGTTTGAAATAGGACTAATCCATTTTGATTGGACATAATATCCTCCGTTTTAAAAGTAAATTTTTAATTAAATTCAGTATATCATTTTTCAACAAAATATAATCAGTATATTTGCGACGATATTCGACTCATCTTTCAGACTTAATAACATTCCTGATATGGACTTTTGTCTATCCAAAAAGGAGTTTCGATTTCTCGAAACTCCTTTCATCTGCAGCTATTTTTGATTTATAAAGACTTACTTTTTATCAACAACGCAACGGTTTCTGTGTGCATGGTCTGCGGAAACATGTCAACCGGCTGGGCTTCGATGAACCCGTAGCCGCTTTCACAGAGGATCTTGATATCCCTGGCCATGGTAGACGGATTGCAGGAGACGTAGACGATGCGCGCCGGGGCGATTTCTGCCACAGTTTCCAGTAATTTGACATCGCAGCCGGTCCGCGGCGGATCCAGGATGACCACATCCGGCTTTATTCCCTGCTCCATGAGCTTCGGCAGCTCCGTTTCAGCCTTTCCGTGAATGAATTCCGCATTGACGATGCCATTGATGATGGCGTTGCGCACGGCATCCAGCATCGCCATTTTTTCCGACTCGATGCCAATAACGCGCTTCGCTTTTCCGGCGCAATAAAGGCCAATGGAGCCGACGCCTGAATAGAGGTCGAACACGACTTCATTGCCCTGGAGACTGCCGTACTCGATGACCATGTTATAGAGCCGCTTCATCTGGACAGGATTGACCTGGTAGAAGGAAAGCGGTGAAATTTCAAATTTCAGTTTATCCAGGGTATCCACGATCCTGTCGCTCCCGTAGATCGTGATGCATTCGCTGCCCATAATGACAGGCGGGCGCTTCTTGTTCACATTGAGCACGATGCTCTTGACGCCCGGAACGCCCTTGACCATCATGCTGATGAGCTTGTCGCGATTAGGGATCTTGTTGCCGTTAATGACAAGGATGACCATGACTTCACCGGTGTTGACTGCTGTTTTAACTATCAGATGACGCAAAAGCCCTTCGCCGGTCTTTTCATCATAAACAGTCAGCCTATCACTTATGATATAGCTGCGCAGCACATCGGCAGCCAGATCCGCTTCAGCGGTCTGGATGATGCAGTGGCCGCAGTCGACGACCTCATGGCTTTTGACCTTGTAAAATCCGATGCCTGTCGATGAGATCGGGAATTGTGCCTTGTTCCGATAGCCGAATGGATTTTTCATTCCCATCGTATGCCTTACCTTCGGATCTTCGATCTTGCCTATGCGTGTCAGGGCATCCTTGACCATTTTCTGCTTGAGCTTGAGCTGGCTGTCGTAAGTCATGACCTGCAGCGCGCAGCCGCCGCACTGTCCGGCGTAGGAGCAGGGCGGCTCGATCCTGTCCTTGGACGGCTCCTTGACCTGCACCAGTACGCCGTGCGCGTAATTTTTCTTGAGCAGGCTGATCCTTATTTCCGCCAAATCTCCCGGGACCGTCCCGGGAACGAAAACGGCAATGCCCTCCGCTCTGCCGATCCCGTCTCCTTCGTGGCTCATGTCATCGATTTTGATATCATATGTCTTATGCAGTTCCAACATGTTGTCTCCTTATCCGGCATAAAGCCGTTTCTATTTAGATACTGGCTCAGCGGCGCCGCCGCTTCCAATCTGATTTTTCAATGAATAATTATTTGGCCGCCGTGAAAGGTGCCGTATTTATTCCCGGCCCTTTCTCAGGCGCTCGGCGATCTCCTCCAGCTTTTTCAGCCTGTGGTTGATGCCGGATTTGCCCACCGGAGGATCCAGCATGGCGCCGAGCTCCTGCAGGCTCGCTTCCGGTTCCTCGAGCCTCTTTTCGGCGGCCTCCCGCAGCTTGTCCGGCAAAAATGCCAGCCCTCTGACAGACTTGATATATTCGATGCTGTCCATCTGCCTGCCCGCCGCGTTGACTGTTTTATCCAGATTGGCCGTTTCGCAGTTGACAAGACGGTTTGTCCTGTTGCGTAATTCCTTGATGATGCGAATGTTCTCAAAATCCAGCAGCCGCCCATGGGCGCCGAGGATATTCAAAAAATCGACGATCTGCTCGCCTTCCTTGATATAGACGACATGGCTCTTCTTTCGCTCGACCGTTTTGGCATGCAGACCAAAGCTGTTGATCAGCCTTTTGATATCATGTGCGAGGATATCGCTGTTGCTGACGATTTCCAGATGATAGCCTTTTTCCGGATCGCTGAGCGAGCCCGATCCCATGAATACACCGCGCAGATAAGCCTTTTTGCAGCACTTCTTCTTGACGACGGCTTCAGGAACGCCCTCAACGATATAATTGCAGCCTTCCTTCACGCCCAGGATGCCTGTCTCCCTGAGGATCTGCTCGGCATTCATCTCGGATGGAATGATCATTTCATAGAAATGGCCTTTCTTGAGTATTCTGGTCCGGCTGATGGTCAAGTCCGCGTGGATGCCGAAATAGCTTTTCAGCATTCGCAGGAACTTCCTGGCCGCGGCCGGATTCTCCGTGACCAGCTTGACATTCACGCGGCCGACGCCGGCCAGGCGGATCGTGCCGCACATGCGCATAAAGCCTGATATTTCCGCCAGCAGGCAGCACTTGCTCTCAGGCATCAGCTGCGCCAGCTCATTTTTCGTATCTGCCGAAAACGTCATGAGACACCGTCCTTTTTCAGAATCATTTTTTGGTTGTTTGGTTTTTCTGGTGATTGTCCTTGCCGCTTGTCTATTGATCATTCGCAAAAATTGCCATTTCTCATGCGGCGCTTATGAAGCCCAAAAGACCTTACTTATCAGTAAGGTCTTTGGCATACTCTTTTTTTGCGAGTTCGATCATGCGCTTTTCGTCATTATAATGCGCCACCTCGGCGGCCCTGTCGATATGGATATATTTGGCCTCGACAAAGCCTTCCTCCCGTTGGGGTTTGCAATCCATGTTGCGTGCCTTCATCAGGAACCAGTGGACAGTCTTGACGGATCTTTCGCGTTCGGGACGATGGTGGTTCATCTGGTAACTGATCTCGCCCACATAACTGACGATCTCGGCTTTGACGCCGCTCTCCTCGAGCACCTCGCGAAGAGCGGTCCTGCTGATTTCTTCATTGCCTTCGACCCGGCCTTTCGGAAGGACCCAGTCGCCATTATACTTCCTTAAAAGAAGTATGGCATTCCCCACTATGACGATACCGCCTGCGCTTGTTTCCGTTCTCATAAAAAACTCCAGTTGATTTTGGCCGATTATGTCGTTTATTGTAACATACAAAATGCGAATTGTCCTGTTAATGTCTCAGAATGTTACGGCCTATTTCTTCATGCCAAGGATCCTTCTGGCTTCATCCGGCGTCGCGATCTCCCTGCCGAGGATCTTGGCTATACTGGCGGCCTTGGCGACCAATTCTCCGTTGTTCTTCGCCAGAACGCCCTTTTCGAGATATAGGTTGTCCTCGAAGCCGACTCTGACATGGCCGCCCATAATAATCGCGCCCGCCGCGATATCAAAGGCGCTTCTGCCGATACCGGCCGCCGTCCACGTCGATCCGGGCGGAATGCTGCCGACCATGAACACAAGATCCCTGAGCGTTGCCGTCATCTGGACACCCAGCACGAAATCGAAGTGAAGCGGTTCGACAAGCAAGCCTTTTCGATGGATCTTCAGAGCAATGTCGATCATGCCTTTGTCGAAGACCTCCAATTCCGGTTTGATGCCTCTTTCTTTCATGATTTTTGCGAAATTCATGATGGTGTTGTCTGTATTGACAAAGATTTCGTCTCCTCCGAAATTAAGTGTCCCGCAATCCAAGGTCGCAAATTCCGGTGTCGGGACCACTTCTGTCGACTGGAGCCTCTCCAGGTCCGTCATGCCGACGGCGCCGCCGGTGGAAGGCTGGATGATGACATCCGGGCACTCTTGCCTGATGGCGTCTATCGCGACCTGGAACCGGTCCTTGCTTTGGGTAGGAGTTCCGTCATCCTCCCTGACATGCAGATGGATGATGGAGGCGCCGGCCTCGTAAGCCGTTTTGGCTTCCCTGACAGTCTCCGCGATCGTGTACGGCACTGCCGGATTGTGTTCCTTGGTGACTTCCGCGCCGCAAATAGCAGCTGTTATGATCAATTTTTCCATATCGAATATCTCCCTTCGATCCTTATGATAATACGATGCTTGCAGTTATCGCTGTGCCAGCTTCTGCAATATCTCCGCGATCCGGGCCGCGTCGTGGCGGATGTAGCCCGCCCGGACCTCCGCGAAATCGCCTTCTATGGCAACGATGCCTTTGGCCGCCAGCCTGATGCGGTCTTCTTCCCGCGGAATAAGCTGTTCGGCGCCATCCTGCCTGTAACGGTCGATGAACACCGGAGCGGCACGCTCGCCGTTGACAAGCACATAATCGATGATGTCCCTGCCTATATACTCATTCACCTTTTCCACGTGGTCGTAGACGGTGTAGGCATCCGTTTCGCCGGGCTGGGTCATGACATTGCAGATCATGGCTTTTATCCCCTTGGCGCTGATGATGGCATCCACGATGCCGTCCACGAGAAAATTGACGATGATACTGCTGTAAAGGCTTCCGGGCCCCATCACAATGATATCGGCCTGACGGATCGCCTCGATCGCGCCCTGCTCCGCCGCCGGTTTTTCCGGCTTCAGAAAGACGCGCCTGATCGGACTTCCCGCTGCGATCACTGCCGGTTGGATCTTGGATTCGCCGCAAATAATCCGTCCGTCCATCAGCTCTGCGCAGAGATGGATATCTTCTCCTGTGACGGGAATGACTCTCCCCTTCACTCTTAATATATCATGGGTCTTCGCAACAGCGTCCTCAAAATTACCGTAAATGCCGTTCAAGGCCGCAATCATGAGGTTGCCGAAGTTCTGCCCCGCTAATATCCCTTCTGTAAACCGGTACCGAAGCACCTGCTGCATATCGCCCTCTTCATCGGCCAAAGCAAGGATGCAGCTCCTGATATCTCCGGGCGGCAGCATGCCCAGGTCTTCCCTCAGCATGCCGGAGCCGCCTCCGTCATCGGCCACCGTCACGATGGCCGTCAGGTTCTCTGTCACTTTCTTGATTCCCCGAAGAATGACCGAAAGCCCTGTTCCGCCGCCGATAACCACTATTTTAGGTCCGGTCCCGGTATTGATCCTGTATTTCAGATCGTTATCCCTGTCATTGTTCATAATTAATTCTCTTCTCATGTACTGACGGTCACAATTTTTATCCTTCTCACGATGTCTGCAGGCAAAACTCGGCAAGGTTCGCGAAACCTCCCGCCCTCTAAAGATCCCGATGGACCTTCAATACCCTGATGCCTTTCTTCTCAAGCCGCTCCGCCATCGTGTTGGCGGTCACGACGGATCTGTGCTGGCCGCCTGTGCAGCCAAAAGCAATGATCAGATGGGATTTGCCTTCGCGCATATATAACGGCAGCAGGTATTCCGTCATTCGTTCGACCATATCCAAAAACACAAGGGTCTCGGGAAATTTCATGACGTACTCCGTGACCTTCTTGCTGTTGCCTGTCAGTTTTTTCATACCGGCCAGATAATAAGGATTGGGCAGAAACCGGACGTCGAACACGAGATCCGCGTCGAGCGGCATCCCGTGCTTATAGCCGAACGACTCGACTGTGACCGTGACCGTGTCCGTATCCTTGCCTGAAAGCAGCAGGCTGCTGATCTCGGCTTTAAGATTCGCCGCCTTCATGTTCGAAGTATCTATGATAAAGTCCGCGATGGCTCTGATATCCGCGAGTTTTTCCCTTTCGCGTTTGATGCCCTCAAGGATGCTGCCCTTGCCGCTCAGGGGATGTGACCTTCTCGTCTCCTTGAAACGCCTGATCAATACCTCGTCGGACGCTTCAAGAAATAAAACCTTGAAGTGCTTCTCGGCCTTGATCAGCTCCGTCAGGCTTTCCTTCAGATCGTCAAAAAATTCCCCGCCTCTGATATCCACCACAAATGCGGCCTTCTCGACGGCGATCCTGTCCTGAACACTGAGGTTGATAAAATCCTTGATCAAAGCAGGCGGCATATTGTCGATGCAATAATATCCCATGTCCTCCATGCAGTCGACCGCTTGGCTCTTTCCGGCTCCCGAGAGTCCTGTGACGATCATGACATCCATTTTCATTCCTCCAAATTGACAATCCGGCCGAGGTCGAGGCCGGCGTCCTTCGCATTCTGAAGCGCCCGTCTGAAATGGCCGACTCTCTCGGGCGTATGGGCGTCACTGCTGATAACGAATCTCACGTCTGTCGCGGCGGCCGCCTTGATGCCTTCGACGGATAGAAACCCATGGCCGTCGTTGATCTCCATGAGAGTGCCCCGTTCGGCGCAGGCTTTTGCGATCTCTTCGATATAGACATCCGCTTTAGCGCCCGGATGGGTCAGGATCATTATCGTGTTTCTTTTAATGGCTTTAATGGCCAGCTCCGTATTGACAGTCTTGATGTCCTTCGATCCTTCGGCATAAACTTCATTGCGGCTGTTTCCCGCTCCGGCTGAATGCTTCAGCTCCCACAGCAGATTTGCGCAGTGGATCCCTGCAGCGTGAAAAGGCCTTCGTCCGAACACGCCGTAATGATACCCCGCATTGATATAGTCGAACAGCTTTTCCTCTTCCGGAGTGATGTCGAGCAGGCCTGAATCGTCTATGATATTCGCTTCGACCCCCAGCAGGATTCGGATTTGGGGATATATCCGCTGCAGCCGGTCCGTCTCGGCCCGCATGACCGGAAAGTCGGAATGCTTGACGCCAAAAGACACGTGTCCTGGGCCGTGGTCGGATATTCCTATCGTTTCAAGGCCGGCAGCGATGGCGGCCTTGACATTGTCCTCGATGGCACCCTTTCCGTGGGAGAACACTGTGTGCGTATGAAGGTCATATTTCAGTTTCATAGCCGTTCCGTCCTTTTGCCGATCACCTTGACCTCTTCCTGAAGCCTGATGCCAGAACTGTCGTACACCGTCAGCTTGACCAATTCGATCAGTTTTAATATATCATCCGCAGTCGCGTTTTTTTCATTGATAATGAATCCAGCATGCATGGGCGAAATTCTGGCCCCTCCCAGCGCGAGTCCCTTCAGTCCGGCGTCCTCGATCAGCCTGCCGGCGAAATGCCCTTCCGGCCTTTTGAATACGCTGCCGGCGCTTGGCCATTGGACCGGCTGCTTTTCATTCCGGAGCCTGTTGTATTGCCGCATCCTGCTTTTTATCCCATCGATTCCATCCCTTTTAAGCCCGAACACCGCAGACAGGACGATCAGTGGCTGCTCCTGGCAGACGCTGTGCCTGTAGGACAGCACCAGCTCCTCTTTTCCGTATTTCCTGATGCCGTTCCTGATATCCAGGCAGACGATCTCTTCCAGAATGTCACCCAGTTCCCCTCCATAGGCTCCGGCATTCATCGCGACACCCCCGCCAACGCTTCCCGGGATGCCCGAAGCGAATTCCATACCTGCAAGCCCCTGATCCGCCGCATACTTTGCAACCGATGACAACAGCGCTCCGGCGCCTGCGAAGATGCAGTCTCCCCGGACCGACACGCCGGCCATCCTATCTCCTATTTTAATGATAAGGCCATCATAGCCTTCATCCGTAACGATCAGATTGGTTCCGTTTCCAATGATATAATAATCGACGCCGGCCGTCCGGCACGCATCGATGGTCCGCGAAAGCTCTTCTGCGCAGCCTGGCTGCACCATGATGGCCGCCGGCCCTCCGGCCTTGAAAGACGTATGAAGACTCATCGGGACATTTTCAGCAATGTCTCCTGATTTATAAATTAAAGCCAGTCCGGCCATGATCCGCTCTTTATCCAATGATCCTCCCGTTGCCGCGCCTGCTTAGCCTCCGCGTCCGGCCATGCGGCACCCTGCCGTGAATTTTATTACTATTTATTATATCCGTTTTCGCAGGTAATTTCAACGTGCTATATTCGGCTTCCGAACGGCTGTCGCAGCATAGGCAGAATAAATTCCGGTAATTTGCATAATTATTAATATCAATGCATATTTATCGGATTCTCTGTTGTAATCGCCTTGCGGGTATGTTATACTGTCATCCATAAAGATTTTGTCAATAACGGTTCCAGGCTTATGGAAGCGTGCAAAATAGGAGGGATTTTACAATGGAAAAGGAAAAAATCATACTGGCTTATTCCGGAGGTCTTGACACCTCCGTGATCCTGACATGGCTCAAGGAGGAATACAATTACGACGTGATCGCCGCTTGTGTCGATGTCGGACAGGACGACGATTTCAGCGAAGTCGAAAAGAAAGCCATCGCGACTGGCGCTTCTAAATGCTATGTCGTCGATGTTAAAAAAGAATTCATCACGGATTTCATCTGGCCTACGCTTAAAGCCGGCGCCGTTTACGAAAACGACTATCTGCTGGGAACCTCGTTCGCGCGTCCGCTGATCGCCAAAGAACTCGTCAGGATCGCCGAATCCGAAGGCGCTTACCTGATCGCCCACGGCTGCACGGGCAAAGGCAATGACCAGGTTCGATTTGAGGCGCCTATAAAGGCGCTGAATCCCGCCATAA
>DIEQ01000071.1 GCA_002418705.1 Mageeibacillus sp. UBA5770
CTCCGATAAACCCGGGGCGATTCACTGTTGATCTGTGGTGTACAACTTCTCAAGCCTCGAACTCGAGGACGGTTGCCATAGGGACGCTTCATACATTGCCAGCCATTGAGTTTCACGATCCTATGAATTCGTTTCCGATTAAAGGGAATACCCTTTTCCTTGCGAAGAATATGAGTGATTCTTCTAGTACTATACGATGGAAACCGATCAATCACGTTTCTGATCTTTTCGACGAGCTCTGGGTTTGGTTTCTTGGCTTTAGCCTTAGGCTTTGGCGCGTAATACACTTCCGATCTATTCGTGCCCATTATATCGCACAGCCTTCGCAAGCTTACGTTTAAGCCTTCTTCTTTCAAGCTGCCCTGTAGGGTTAGGATTCTATCTCTTCCTGGGGTCCCTACAGCGCCTTGGCTTTTTTTAATACGGCATTCTCCACATACAGTTCGCCGATTGTGGAACGGAGTTCTTTAAGCTCCTGTTGGTACTGAGCTTGTGCGTCTGCAGCCTTTATCTTAAGGCTTTGTTCACCGCCCCTTGTGAAGGTATCTATCCAGTTTTGCACTTCACTGGGAGTAAGATCGTTCTGACGAGCAACGTCGATTACCGTTGTCGTTTGTCGCAAGATCTGCAGAACGATGTCAGCTTTCTTTCGGGCTGTCCACCTTTGCTGCTCTGCCATTTCCTACCTCCTCGTTCATTATACATGGTCTGAACGTGGAGGGGGACACTATATTTCACTCCTACAAGACCATCGAACAGATGTTTGGCATTACCTGCTACTTTGCTAATCCCCATCATCCTTGGGAACGAAGTTCCAACGAAAACTTCAACGGCCTTCTTCGCCAATACTTCCCCAAAGGCTCTCCCTTTCTTACGTTGGTCCTGCTAAAACTCTTGCTGTTAGCAAACAGCTAAATAATCCTCCTCGAAAACGTCTTGGTTTCAAGTCCCCTAAGGAGGTCGCTTATGCTATTTCTTAGCTGTTGCACTTGTTGGTTGAATCTACCTGATTTTTTATGCTATTTATTGCTTTCGTCTTGCAGCATACTGAACATTGTACATTTCTCTTCTAATTGAGCCAGAATATTCTTTCCAATCAAAATAGGTATTACTAAGCTGACTCCAGGAATGATCTAAATAATCCAAAAAAATTCCTACTCTGGATACTCGATCTTCAATGCTTTGAACATTATGAATTTTCTCTCTAAATTCATTTAATGTAATCGGTGTATCCACGATAATGGCGTCGATATATGTAAACATGCAAGCCAACCTTAACACAGTAAAGGCGCCAGCCGGAAGGATCCGTACTCTTGTAGGCAGTGAATCCTCCTCATATATAGGCGCTGTTATAAGTCCTTTGTCTAGACAAAATTTTACCGAGACATCAATTTCTTTTTCGCTGTATCCTAGCTCTTGTAGACAACTAAATATTTCTTTTATATCTATGAAGCCTTCTTGCAATGAGGCTTTTCCTTTTTTCCTAACAAAAGATAAAACCAATAATGTAATGAAATGCTCTTTAGGATTATCATTCGAAATATCAAATACATTAACGAGCATTGAATCTTCTGGGTTGAAGTACTCATTATCCTTATAGATTAGAGCTCGTAGAAATTCATGTAAAGGTAATCTATACGATCCATCCTTATCAATTATCCTAATAATCTTTTGACTATCAACATGCGCACTGCCAACAAATACTCCGATATAATCAATTACTTTGCGCAGATTGCCATTACTCATATTGTCTACAAACTCGATTATTTCAGTAGATTCTTCGAAAGCTTTTATAAGCATCTCAATGTATTTTTCAAGAGTGTCCGAATCAACACTGACATTGCTAGTATAACTTGATAGTACCCCTAGTTCTTTCAATTTTGCTAATGCGTAACCTAATCTTGATTTCACGACTTTATCAACTCTCGGAGGGTCGATTGTAAAGACTCTCGGTTGATAGGCGGCGAGTTTGCCAGATGACTTTGATTTAACGAATGTCTCAGGCCGTAATGCAACAAAGGCTACAACAGGCCAAGATTCTGCCATTGATTGACTAATAAGGAATACTTTTTCTTGAAGATTGTAATCTCGTTGATCAACATTATCAAGGAATATTACAATTTGTTTTTTTCTGCCTTTGCTAATGTGAGTTAGGCATGCTTTAAGGTGATTTTCTCGATTATTTACAAGAGTATTGATATACTCAAGCTCTTTCTCTTTATACTCAGCTGGATTCTTTTCTTTAATATCGGAGTAAATACCTTTTGAAAACCTTTGGATATCGAGGTTGTAAACACCGTGAATGAAATTTCTTTCCTGGATATCAATATCGTACTTCTCGCGTAACTGTTTATCGATTTCATCAATAACGTACTTATCCAGATCTGCGGCGAAAGTTGGATTAACGCCAAAATCGATATAGATAACGATAGAATTTGACAACTCTTCCTTTGCATCAACTAAAACTAAGTGCTTAATAAACATAGATTTACCGACGCCAACATCTCCAACAAGAATTATCGGCCTACGACTTAGCCCTGCAGCTAAAAGATCTTTCTTTAAGCTCTCATTTATGCCGTTCTTGGTAGTTGCTGGCTGTGATGTTACCTTGGCCTCTTTTTCGAAATAGCTTGTATATCTACTAACTAGTATCTCTTTTGATACAAGGGCATATTGTGATAAGGCGCCCGAGCTACAATATGTTAGTTTTACAAATTCTTCTTCGGATTCTTGGACTCTTCCTATATCTTCAAGGAACAGCCCACCTAATATTTGCAGCTCAGCAGCAATCGGATTTCTGTTTTTGAAACCAGGGTATCCTATTATTTTTTTTGATAATTTATCAGGTGCAGGGATACTACCTTCCGAGCCCAGGAGCGAAATCACTTTGTTATCTTTTATGCCTTCATAAGAAAGCAAATTCCAAAAAAGTAGAAAATCATTTTCGATTTCTTGAATATCCTTGAATACAATGCAATTGCCATCAAGGGGTGGGATTCCATCCTGTCTATTACAAATAAAAATAATATATTGCCAGCCATTAGTCACTGATGCAACAGGAATGCCACGCTTATTACAGTATCTCATAACCTGATCTATTACTTTCTGTAAAGTATCAGAAAGAGAATAAATAGTCCTTAATTTGCATTTTTTATTATTAAAACCAGCTGGAAGTTCAAAATACTGCCCTTCTTTTTTTGCCTCAACAACAACTCTCTTCCGAGGGCTACCTAATTCATAATCCGAGTATTCTTCATTGAAGTATCGCTCAGTTTCAATATAATCATGAGGCCAACCTAGACATTCAGTCAACATACGATCTATTAATTGAAATCGAGTTGTCGCTTCATTTCTATCTGCTTTCGGAGAATCTTGAGTAATAATTGCTTTAATATTTTTCAGATTAGCTACTGCAAGTTCATAATTCATATTGTCTCCAATGCATTATCTTTTTTTATGCGAAAAGCGTCCAGCAAACTTTAATTCTACTGTTCTCCGCATAATTTACTTATGGTTATTCTATACAAATTTACAGATAGCACAAGTAGTAAATCATATTCATATTATAAATTAATCTTAGTCATCTACTAATGATCGTATCGAAACATTTCATAAATTTTTTTCATATTCACCTGACGTGTAATATTCTATATATATGCCACTTCATATCGGCACCTGTTCATGGAACTACGACTCCTGGGTTGGGCTGGTGTATGGTCAGCTGAGGTTAGAAATAAATTAGTAGCATAATTGGTCTGAAAAGTAGGGGAGCACTACAACTCGGGCTTCGGCAGGGCTTATCTCAAAACTAAATAAGCAAGTCTATGAGAAAATCGAATCGTGGCGTAACCGGAAGATAGAAGGGCGTCACGCCTATGTCTACCTGGATGGAATCGTACTTAAGCGAACCTGGGCTGATGAAGTCAGGAACGTCTCGATCCTTGTTGCCTTTGGCGTCAATGAAGATGGGTTCCGGGAGATTCCTGGTGCAGCAGAAGGTGCTAAGGAAGATACGGCTGGCTGGGGTAGCTTCATTGCGAATCTCAAGGAACGAGGGTTAACGGGTGTCAGGCTCTTCATCTCCGACAAGTGCATGGGATTGGTGGAATCGCTGGCAGAATACTATCTGGAAAGCCTCTGGCAACGTTGTACGGTGCATTTCTACCGGAATGTATTCACCAATGTACCAACTGCGAAAGTAAAAGATGTAGCAGCAATGCTCAAGGCGATCCATGCTCAAGAAGACCGACAGGCGGCCCTTGAGAAGGCGCAGGCTGTGGCAGAGAAGCTTAAAGCCATGAAATTGCATACCGCAGCCAAGACGTTGGAAGAGGGTATTCTAGAGACTTTGAGCTATACTGATTTTCCTCGCGAGCATTGGCGAAAACTAAGGACGAATAATCCAATGGAACGGATCATGCGAGAGATCCGTCGTCGTACTCGAGTCGTCGGCAACTTCCCTGACGGCAACTCTGCACTCATGCTGGTGACCTCCCGTTTACGGTATATTGCAGGCCGTCAGTGGGGCACTCGGTGCTACATGAATATGGACCTGTTATTCAAAGGAGAAATCGGCTACCAGATAATCGATGCATAGACGGGAACTGGGTGAGGGCTTCCCGACAAATATGCGAAAGAATGTTGACGCTACCTGGTATTGAGCTTATCTTTATAAAAATATAGAAGAAATGAAATATATGATGTCGTCATGACTAAATACGCTTTTTTTACACAAATTCCAATTGAGTGTTATACTGCACAATAGATAATTATATAAACTTATACGATCAAATTAAATGATGGAAAATGCAAATGAACGTCGATGAAGTGATGACTATGTTGCTTGCGCGTTCACCCAGCGGTGGGAAACTAGAGCTTCTATTAGATCATGCCTTAAGTGTAGCACAGAGGGCTTCTAATTTCATAAACGAATACTGCTTCCCTTTTGATAATCAAGAGAAGAGCAGGGCTATTGTACAGGAACTGGCATATTTGGCAGGGTTGATACACGACACTGTGGGTAAAGCCCTGAATCCGTATCAGGACTGGTTCAAGGATAACTCTGTTCGGTTTGATCCCAAAGTCCCCCATCATCATCTGGTATCCTGGCTATCCATCAGAATACTACATAGTAGGGGTATTATAGGAATTGAATATCCTGGGCATGATAAAATACTTACTGCGCTTGAAAGTGCCGTCGTTAATCATCACTTGCGCCCTGTGACAGTAATTGAGCAGACTGAAGGATATCCCCCTGAGTTTATCTCTTATGAAAATGCCTCTCAGCTTCTTTCTGCCTTGGAACCATATTGGCCAAGCTTCATATCCGGGTTTCAAATACTTCGGACGCTGTTGCTTCAAGCAAAATTCGACTTCATAAGCATCGATAATTTAAAATTTGAGACACTTCTGTCAAATTTGGAATCGGATCCTAGCTGCCTCCAGTACGAAATGGATGGTAAAGAGTTTACCATCCCAAAGCTTTTTGAGATAACATGTCAGAACCTTCCATCCCACATCACGAAACACTCTGTTCCTCCAGCACCTCTGTTGACGGAACTGCTCAGAGCAGCGTTATTGTATGCTGACAGGGAAAGTGTAAGAGATATTGAAGGAATACGAAGACCGTTCAACACCTTCACGAAGTACAGCCTATCGGATTTGGAGAAAAGGCTTCCTCCTGTAATGCGCGAACGCTGGGAACGCATTCAGAAAGACATTGTCAAAGAAACATCATCAGCACTAGAGCTTCACAATTCGGTCGTCATCAGTGCCCCTACCGGCCTGGGCAAAACCTTGTTGTCCCTTATAGCATCCTTAAGTTCAGGCAAGCGGGTATTCTATGTCTGCCCACAGAGGGATATCGCACGATCAACCTACCACAACCTCCTGTCCCTTCTACGTGCTACTGAAAGTACTGAACCATCCAAAGTTCTTGATAACCTTAACCTGAACGATATCAGTGTACAGCTGTACTTTAATGGGACGGTACAAGATTCCGTGGGGACCGATGAACCTTTTTCTGCCAGGCTGATCGTGCTAACTATAGATGCGTTCCTATCTCCATCGCACAAGTTCAATCGTTTTGACTACTCGGAACTGTATTCAGCAGACATGGTGTTCGACGAGTATCATCTGCTGATGTCGACTCCTGCGATGCTCTCGTTGTTTTCTCGAATGATGCTCATCCGCAACGTCTTCACCCGGTGCCGTTCGATTTTCATTTCAGCAACACCCGAACAAGTGCATTGGCTCTGGAATCGGTATGTACCCGGTGGGGACTCCATGGAATTTGCCCAGACAAAAGTACTTCCTGATGAATTCGTACATTATCCTTGTACGTTTCCGGATAATAGATACTTTTTGAAGTACCTGACAGAGAATGAACATAGGAAGACGCCACCTGGAGGCGTACAATACTACAATACAGTCCGTGACACCCGCGCTGACAAAGATGCTGATATTCATGGTCATGGCGATGCCCTGGAATTTCACAAGAAGCTCAATTTTGAAGAGCTTCAGAAAAGGTTTGGCAAGCAAAGTAAAGATCATGAATCTCGGGCAGCCCTATGCCAGTGGGGTGCCTATGGTTTTGATGTCAGCTTCCGTTCAGTTGGAACCTCCATAGCTCCACTGTATGTTTTCATCCAAAGAGTAGGCCGGGCAATACGCTTTGCAGGCGGACAGGAGTGCAATATCACAGTCTATGAGATTCCTGGCAGCAATCTGTCTGAACGAGCTCTCTGGGACAAGCTGTGGGGCAATTCTGTCGAACCTGAAAGAAACGCAGGCGAGAAATGTTTCAGGGAGATGATTACTGAGTATTTCCAGAAGTTTGTTGCTACACATCCAGAAGTCAGCCTGGATGAACTGTACCGTCTTTACAATGAATTCAATAGTAAAAACAGTTCTTACATGCGTCGCCGACTGGAAGAAACCTCAAGAATTGGCTTTGAACATCTTAAGGAGCTGTCTCCAAGAAGGTATTTCTCCAGCCAGAGTCCAGGCGCCCCTGAAGAACTGCCAGAACCAGAAACTGGGGAGGCTCAAGATTCAGTAATCGAAGACGTTGTTGAACAAGGAGCTTCGAGCAGAAACAATCTTCGCAATCCAGGACGCACCTTCTATTTATTAACCAAACATCTGGATTCTACAAGAAGAACAAGGGATTGGATTCTACGATCGGTTAATGAAGACTATCTGTGGATGCACTTCCATACCAACGGATACACATCAGATATTAGAAGAAATAATCAAGAATTCTTCTCGGAATATGCCTCGCGCATGAAGGGGATCAGACTGGGAGAAACGGTATTGAAAAGATTCCCTCGCTTGAAACGGCTTGAAGCACACCACTTCATATATAATCTCCAGCAAGCCGCGAAACTTGCACAATCCCCTGATTCGCCCTTAATCGACCTCGTCTTTGAGTATCATGTTAAAAATTTCAAAGAAGATGTGCGTGAATACAGGTTCGAAGACCTGGGCGAAGGTCTACTAAAGAGTTGGAATTCATAAGAATATGATGAAATCATTAATACCAAGGGGCGTAGTCCCAAAGGAGAAACGATGAAGATACACGCTAAGGGAATCGCAATTCGGATCTATGCAGAGGGTGAAGGTGTCATCAATTTTGACGGCAAGGCAAGCGAATCTGGTCAGAGGGAGTTCCTACGCAATCATGAAGGCTTTATCGGAATCGGAGCCAACAGCAATGAAGTGATCGGAAAGCATGTCATCGTCACCACAGGTTTATTGGAGAGGGCCACAAAGTTGGGCGATTCTTTCCAAGTCCCTGTTGTGGAGATACGACAGAAGGTATCATCAGATTGCATGCGTCATGAAATATTCAAAGACTCCATGCCGCCGATAGAACTAAACTCAAGCCCCGAAGAATACCTCCCCCGCTTGCTGGCCCATACCGGAATTCTTCTGCGCGGCATGATGCGCCCGAAAAATAAGGGAATCACCCTCAAACGCAAGAGTCCATTCATGATAACAGATCTGGTGCAGACGGGAGATGATTTTGCAGTTCCTTATATCGAAGTACATAGCAAAGAAGGTGATAAGTCATCAAAAGTAGACGAGAGCGGTACCAAGATTGACGAAAGCACCGAAGCGAATTTCTTTAAAAAGGAGACCATAGGCCTCCATCGTCTTTCCGGAAGAGCATATCTTGATCTTTCAGAACTGCAAATGGTAATCGCCGATACAAAATTCGGTCGTCCATGCATCCTCGAAGAGTGGATCAAGGAATTCCAGAAAGCACTCAAGGATCTCTACGGAGTTGATTCGACTGAAGTGGGCTACTTTAAACTCAAACGCAGCATGCACAACATTGGCGAAAAAATGGTAAAGTTGCCTGATTCCTTTGTCACGGAGATGGTTCGAGAACTGCTCTCCAATATCCGGCAGGTATTCATCATGAGGGCTAGTTCTTACATGAAAGTATTGAAGGTGGAGATTTCACCGGCAAGCCCACTGGATCCTTTTGGAGATACCAATGAATGGCATACTGTTACAGACAGTTTAGTGGAAGAATTGGAAGTCCAGCCCGAGTCGGCGTACATCAAGATTCCTGACGAACAGGCACAAGCCTACAACGAAGAATACAAGAAAGCACTAGAAGCTCAAAAGGAAGCTAATGTCCGCAGTAAAAAGAAAGGATAAAAAACTCTGAAGAGATTTCTATTCTCTTCAGTAAGGAATACACATGTACAATCTTAAGATCTGCGCCCGTGGGCTCCAGAAAAACCTTTACCCTTTCATAGTGCGGTCCACGAGGAAGATGGTAGTTTTTGGTGACAATCAAAAGTTATCTGGTCGCCATAAGCTATTCACAAAACGAGATGACAGAGAGTCTGAGTCACGTGAGTATGGGGAAGGCTTTTACCTCACAGAAAGAAATACAATAAGTGAAAGTGTCATAGCTAATATCCTCCAGGTTATGGTTGGGCTTCCTCCGGTGTCGACTCTGTCGAGTCCGGAAGCAGGCAATCCTGAGTGGGATGAAGAATGTGTATCCGCCGCAAGAAAATCAGCCATTCACTGTCTGTCTATCGTTGAGGAAAAAAGAACCTACAGGAATGTAAACCTGAGCAGCAATGCCAACAAGACTTTTACTGAAATGTGGCTTGATGGAGAATATAGATCTGTAGGGGTACCCCGCATGGGATATGATCGTACCCGTACCCTATTGGACAGGGCTGGTTTGTGGAACGAATTTTATGAGTTAGCATGCAAGTACGACCCTGCCGCCATGGACAACCACAATACACATAAGGTTCTGGAGACGCTCAATGCGTTTAAGCGAAACCCGGATGTCCAGCAGTTCATTAAGCATTGTACTATTAAAGGCGGAACTGCTTTTCATGACATCATATCCGGCACTGATTCAATGCATTCCAGCGGTACACTAAACTGCGAACAGAACAAGGGTATCGGACAGACTGGCCCCAACTCGGATCCGGCACTATCTATCGCAGACAGGGTAGTCCGAGGTGTCAGTAACATCCTCAAGCTTGATCTGGATATCTACATCCAGGTCAGTGATGAAATGCTCATGATGATCGAAAAACATAGTCCTGGTGTCACAAGCTGTCTTGATGGTGGCTTAGCGTGGGCAGAACTATGTGGGGAAAAACCAGCAACTGCTACCATACGACCATGGCCGTACTTTAGGGATGATGGTCACCACATGCATAAAACCATGCCGTTGTCGGAAATTATCCCTGAAGTTGGTTCTTAATTAAACCTTGAATGAGATGAGGTGAATCGTGTACCTATCAAGTATTTTTCTTGGCCCTATGGCAGCCGACATATATGCAGTCCATCAATTCTTGTCGAACATCGACAGCAAAGCCCTCTGGCAAAGACGCGGCCACAAAGTACTCCTTTTGTCAGAGAGAAAACTGGAAAATTCCCGAGAGGTTGGAGTGGATTTCCCGAAGAATACCCAACTTCCATTTACGCTGCGCATCCGCCCTGTGTACCGGAGTCACGATCCTGAGAGCGGGAAAGTCATTGAGAAGCGGCTGCCCGCAGACCAGATGATGCAGAACCTTCGTAATAAAGCATCTGGTGCCGGCTTTACTTTCCTTGATGCCCTGGCATCTTCAGAAGAGCCATATGCGTTGAAAAAACCGGGAAGCACCATTCAACTTTATTCAATGTATATCGTCGGAACTTTAAGGGTACTGAACACGCCTCTATTCCGGTCAGTTCTCTGCCATGGCATGGGACGCAGCAAAAGATTCGGATTTGGCATGATCAACGTCTGGGAATGATTATTCGGTTTTATGCCTTAAATGCAATCGCGAACCTGCAACACACATGAAAATCTTAGATGTTCGCATTTTCCTTAGCATAAAGAATTACATCCTCAAGGGTGTGATGAGTGACCTCTTCAAGGATCTGAATTTTCACTTTCGCGTACTGGCATATGTATTTCATGTGTCTGTATGGATAAAAATATCGTGCCGTGTTGTTCCCCGCGCAGGCGGGGAATGGAAGATGGATTCTTCGGGGAGCTATGGTTATGCGGTAGAGTGTTGTTCCCCGCGCAGGCGGGGAATGGAA